>JAILMD010000006.1 GCA_024692805.1 bacterium
CATATGAAGAGAAAGTAATTGATTATCTTGCAAAACATATGAATAGTCCAGTTATCAAAAAAATTCAAAATCTTGAACAGATTGATAATAATGATTTGAAAGAACTTGAAAAAATATTGTGGTATAAGCTCGGCTCAAAACAAGACTATTTCAATTATGCTAAACAAGAAAACTTGGCAGCATTTGTTAGATCATTGATTAATTTGTCTCAAGAATCAATCAACGAAAAATTTAGTAAATATCTTGATGACAATGTTTTAAATTCAAAACAACAAGAGTTTATTAAAGTTATCATTGATTATGTAAGACAAAATGGTGATATAACAACTGAGATCATTACCAATGAAAGCCCCTTTGCTGATATGAACTTGCTTGAAACATTTGGGCAAAAGCTTTATATTGTTAAAGCAGTTGTTGATCAAATGCATAAAGTAATATGTGCTTAATTAATAAAAACGGTCAAAAATGGCCGTTTTTTTCTTAAAAAATGATTTGTATGGGTGTAAAATTTTGGTGTTAAGAGGTCGTTTTATTCAAATAGAGCCGAACGCCGTAGCTATCGAGAAAATAAAAGAATGACCACTCTTGAGAGTGATCATTTACTAGTGCTGGTAGCACCACGGAGAATCGAACTCCGGTCCCCAGCGTGAGAGGCTGGTGTCCTGACCGCTAGACTATGATGCCATACGCGAGTATTTTAGCATAATTTAAAAAAATGTGCAATAGTTTAGTTAATTTTTTTATTTTTATTTACAAAGCGGGTTACTAGCGATAAAATAATTGTAATGAAAACAAAAGAAAAGTGGCTAAATTTTAGGCCGATAGTTATTTGTGCGCTTTTGCTATGTTTAGGTGTTTTTGTTGGAAGCCTTATTTTTACGCAAGGTTTTTCTTTTGTTTATTTGGTTTTAGAAAGTTTGATTATTTTAACCTTTGTTGCGGTTGTTAAGTTTAAGGCGGTTTTATCTTATTTTGGCAAGCACTTTTTGTTAGTTAGTTTTGGCGTTTTAATGTTTATTTTTGGTATGCTTTCATTTATTATTAACGCAACGAGTTATATTAACAAAGAATATAGCACGCAGGTTATTTCTGCAACGGCAACGGTTACAAAAATTGGCAAAACATATATTTTAATTGATAACGTTAAGGCAGATAGTTTTTATAGCAACACGAGCGGAAAATATGAAACGGATTATCTTGTTTCTGGCTCTTATTATTGCTATGTTGCTAATGGTGAGCCTTTTGATTTTAAGATAGGCGATAACATTACTTTTAATGGTAAAATTGACTTTTTTGAAATAACTAATGACAATAATGAGATAAATTCGGGCGTTGTTTATAACCATATTTATGGCAGAATTTATAATGCAAGCGTTTACAAAACAGGGGCGATTTCTAAAACAGACCTGTTTATGAATTTACGAAACAATGTTAATAGCGTTTTGCATGATAATATGAGTAATGATTCTGCTAGCGTTGCTTATTCAATGCTCTTTGGTGATAAGGGCGAACTTAGTGATGAAATTATTGAAGATTTCAAAACAACGGGCGTTATGCATTTGCTCGCTGTTAGCGGTCTTCACATTGGCTTTTTAGTTGCTTTGATTAGTGTTGCGCTCAAAACGATGAAAGTTAAGCCAAAAGTTAGGGCAGGGATAATTTTTGCGTTATGCTTTATTTACGCTTGGATTTGTGGGTTTACGCCAAGCGTTGTTAGAGCGATGATTATGACGGTTACCATTTTAATGGCGGGAATCGGGCGAAAACAATATGATATGCTAAACGCCCTAAGTTTTTCAATAATTTTAATTTTGATAGCAAACAGTGGCGCGCTTTTTCACCTTGGTTTTCAGTTAAGCGTTTTGAGCGTTTTATATATTTCTTTCTTTGGAATTATATTAAAGAAATGGCTTTCTAAAATCTTGCCTAGCGGAATTGCTAGCGCGCTTAGCGTTACGCTTTGCACCCAGTTAGGAACGCTTCCTGTTTTAATTAAAATTTATGGAAGTTATTCGGCTATTTCAATTTTAGCAAACCTTATAATTGTTCCGGTTGCAAGCCTTGCTTTTGAGATTTTAGTTGCAAGTTTGTTAGTTTTAATAATTGTTCCTTCAATAAGCTTAGTTTTAGAATTTAGTCAATTGTTTTATGACTTTATTATTTTTGTTGCGAAGCTAGTTGCTGACAGCAAGTTTTTAACCAATTTAACATTTAACTGGCTTCAATTTATTATTTTGGCAATCTGCGCAACCTTGCTTTCGCAATATGCTTTCTTAAAGAGAAAAACGAAGTTAATAATTTTGTTAGTTTTGCTTATAACTTTATTATCTCTTTTTGGAGTTAATTTAATTATTCCATCAATTTAAGGTTGATTAAATAGGTAATTTTTGGTAAAATAAAAGCGTGAACGCACTAGAGTTAAAACAATTGAATAACAAGATAAATAGCGTTTATGTTATAAGCGGTAATGACGCCTATTTGAGGCAATTTTCGCTAAACGAATTACAAAGGAAGTTGGTTCCTAGTTTTTCTGAGTTAAATTTAGTTAATTTAAGCGCCCAAAAGTTAAACGAAAACGAACTTTTTGAGGCTCTTTGCGCTTATCCTTTTGGGGATAGTTATAAAATGATCGTTTTAAACGATTTAAAGGTTGCTAAACAAAATAAAAGCATTACCGAACTTTTAAAAGTTATTGCTAATCACGCAAAGTTAGAGGAGTTTTCAACAGTTTTAGTTATTGTTAACCCTGAAAACTTATCGGCTAGTGATGTTAACGGCGCTTGCTTTGTTGATTGTTCACATTTATCTGAAGAAAAACTTACTAAAATAATTGAAGAAAAGGTTAAAGAAAGTGGGCTAACCATTGATAAAAGGGCAATACAAACGCTTATTAATTTCACGCTTTGTGACTTAACGAGAATTAACCTTGAAGTTAGCAAACTAATTGCCTTTAAAAATAGCGGGGTTATTAGCGAAGATGACGTAAAAAGACTTGTTAGCAAAGATGTTGAATTTCAGGTTTTTGAGATTCAAGAAAAAATTGCGCAGGGCAAATATGATGAATGTGTTTTAGCGGTAAGTTCGCTTTATGAAAAAGAAAAAAACGCGTTTAGCATAATTAGTCCGCTTTATAACAATTATAGGCGTGCGCTTTTTATTGCAATAAACAAAAATGAAAGTGATGAAACGCTAGCAAACTTGCTTCAAATCAAGCCTTTTGCTGTTAAGATGTTAAGAAAACAAATTGCGGTTTTTTCAGTTAAAAAACTAAAGAATTTAGTTGACAGCCTCTATGCTCTTGATAGTAAAATAAAACAAGGTAAAATTAAAGAAGATATTGGTTTAATAACCGAAGTGTTTAATATAATTCAAATGAGGAAAAATAGTTGAAAGTAACTAATGTTGACATTAATTTAAATGATAATAACGAAAGCGTAAAAAGCGGGATTCTTAACAAGATTGCTGTTGTTTTTATTGTGCTTTCTTATTTTGTCGTTGCGGTTAGTGATGCTTTACTTTCAATGTTTAGTTCTGATTATTCTGCTTTATTTTCAATGGGTGGCGGAACAACAGGGTTAATTTTATTTATTTTTATTTCTGCTATTATTAACTTTTTGTTCTTTCTTTTTGAGTTTTGGGTTTACAAACAGATTTTAGGGTTTAATATTTTTACGTTTACAATTCCTAAAAATGCAATGAAAGATAGTTTTTATTATGCCGTTGGAATTAGAAATTTTATTATTTCAGTTTTAGCGATTGCTTCATTATTGCTTTTTCCATTAGCCTATGGATTTTTAATTGTTGCTGACTTATTAGTTTTAGCAACTTGTTTGTTTATCGCTATTTTAAGCTTAATAAAGAAATATGTTCCATTAGCAATAAAACCATTAGTTTTTAAAACTTATGTTAAGCCTTTAATTATTGTTATGTTTATTTTTGTTGCTATTAAAGTTTTGGGGTTTTTACTATGAAAAAGATTTTAATAGTTATTTGTTTATTGGTTTGTTTTGCGTTAATCCCAATTAAAAATAATGGGGCAGTTTTTGCTGAGAGCGAAATTCAAATTAGCGAAAGCGAGATTAAAACTGAGCTCATTAACTATTTGCAAGTTGGCGAAACAAATAGAACAAGGCTCAATAGAACTGCCGGAACTAATGGCGAGCATGCAAGCGCGATTTATCTTGCTTCAAGGCTTAATGAAATGGGCTTAACGCTAAAAAATAATGATGGCTTTAAAAGCGGATTAATGAAGTTTGAATATGAAAACAATGATGGCGAATTTGTTTATAGTTATAATATTAGCGCCGTTATTTCAAGTGCCGCCACCAACGCTAAAACCATTGTTTTAGCGGCTAGTTATGATTCGCTTCCTTTAACTAAGATTAACAGCGAAACAAAAAAAGAAGAACTAATTAACGGTGAAATGGTTAATGCTGATTCAGGGGCGGTTAGCCTAGTTTTAACAATGGCTAAAAAATTAACTAGCATTTCGCTAAACTATAACATTGAAATTGTTTTCTTTGGGGCAAGTTATGAGAATAATGAGGGAGTTGCGCGCTATCTTATGGCAAACGCTAACTCAAATCGAGAAATTAGTTTTGTTTTAAATGTTGGTAATACGACGCTTGGGGAGTTTAACTATTGTTATAGCGAAGGGTTTAAAAGCGCTTACTTAAATTATGTTAACAGAACATTAATATCACAAAATGATAGTTTTAGCGAGTTTAGCCCGCTTAACAATTCTTATTATGATTATAACGGAATTGCTAACGCTGGAAGTAGTGGGGTTGTTAACTTGTTTCTTAAAAAAGGGATAAACGCCTGCAACATTTTTAGTGGAAATTATCAGGGGTTTTCTTCAATTGATAAAGTTGATAGTTTAACAGCAACAGAAAAAGATACTATTGTTGGAATAGAAGAAGCAACAGGCGCAAATGTTGCCGAAAACCTTAATATTGTTGGAAATGCTTTGTTAAATCTTTTACAAGATGATGGCTTTATTATTAACGTAAGCAATAAAAACAACGTTAGCGGAATTATTATGTTTTTTGAGGATTATAGATTTGTTTTAATAGGGTTGCTTGCGATTAGCCTTATTGTTTATATTGTTTATAAATTAGTTTACTTAAAATTTTTACATAAAGCATATAAAGAAGTTGGCAACGGAATGGTTAAACTTAACATATCTGGTGTTGACGAAGATGATGCTAAAAACGTAAAAAGGGAATAAAAAAACCTAGATTAAATCTAGGTTATTTTATTTATTTCATTTCGCTTACGCTTTTAGCAGCAACGGCTTTCTTTCTGTTAGCTTTGTTTTTATGAATAGTTCCTTTTGTTACGTTTTCATCAATAACTTTGAAAGCATCTTTTAACTTAGCTTCAGCTTCAGCTTTATTGCCACTTTTAACTGCTTTATCTAAATTCTTAATGCAAGTGTTCATTTCATTTTTGTTGCTTTTGTTAGAAACTCTGTTTCTTTCGCTAACATCAACGCGTTTAATTGCAGATTTAATATTTGGCATAATTAAAACTCCTTTTGTTAATTCGTAAGATAGTGTAGCATAGTTTTATTTAATTTGCAAGTGTTTATTTAAAAAAATTGTTAAAAATTGGAGCAATTTTATTTGCGTTTGTCATAAATTGATAGTATACTGATTATAATAAAATAAATAGGAGGCAATAAAATGGCAAAGAAATCTGATTACTTTGGATTGGGCTATATCGTAAGCTTAATTCTTGCTATCATTCCAGTAACAAGCTGGATTTGTGGCGCAGTAACTCGCTTTATGGAAGGCAAAATTGTTGCTGGCTTAATTAGGCTTCTATTCGGATTCACAATTGTTTGGATTCTTGACATTATTTGGATGGCATTAAACAAACAAATTATCCGTCTTCTTAACGTTTAGAAGAAAAATTGGAGCCATTAGGCTCCTTTTTTGTTGCCTAAAATTTGAAATATTGTTAAACTAAAAGTATGCAACTAGGCGATATTAAAGGCATAGGAAAATCTCGAATCAGCGCGCTTAATAACGCTGGTATTTTTTCAACCCAAGATTTATTAAATCATTTTCCTAAAAGATATTATAACTTTAGTGAAATTGTTGGCTTTAATAGTTTTGGCGATTTTTGTATGATCAGGGCAAAGATAATAAATAAAGCAAAGGTTATTAGGGCGCGAAAATTAAGTTTTATTGAAGTTAGGGCGCAAGACTTTGTAACCCAAAATGAGATTAAATTAGTTTGGTTTAACCAAAACTTTCTCGTTAATGTTTTAGGCGAGGGGCAAGAATATTATTTTTATGGCAAGCCAAGCAAAACAAAAAAGAACACTTTTAATGTTAGTTTAATGGTTTCGCTTGATAAAGTTAAAGAGCCTCTTTTTTCAGTTTATAAAACGTTTGAAAACATTGGTCAAGCAACGATTAAATCTGCGATTAGCTATATTTTAGAAAATGATGAAATTAATTCGCTTTTGCCTAAAAAAGTTGAAGAAAAATTTGGTCTTTTAAATAAGAAACAGGCATATGGCTTTATTCATAATCCTAAAACCGAAGAAGAAATCGGCAGGGGCTTTGACAGGCTTAATCTTGAAAACGCGTTAATCTTTGCTTATATAAATGAGCAAAGAAAAATTTTTGGGCATAAAAACAGGGATTTTTATTATAAAAATTTAGATAAACTTTTTGATGAGTTTACTTCACTTTTACCTTGGCAATTAACTGAAAGCCAAGTTAGCGCAATAAATGAAATAAATAATGATCTCGTTAGCGACAAAACGCTTAATAGAATGATTGAAGGTGATGTTGGTTGTGGCAAAACTGCCGTTTGTTTATGGGCATTATTTGCTTGCGCGAAAAATGGTGGGCAAGCCGTTTTGATGGCGCCAACTGAAATTTTGGCCAACCAACATTTTGCGTTTATAAGCTCAGTTTTAAAGGGAACAGGGCTTAATGTTGCCTTGCTTTCTAGCGGGCTTGATTCTCAGGAAAAATCAAGAATTGCGCGTGGTGTTATGTCAGGCGAAATAGATATTGTTATTTCAACAAATGCAGTTTTAAATGATGGTTATAATTTTAAAAATTTAAGGCTTTGCATTGTTGATGAGCAACATAGGTTTGGCGTTAACGCTAGGGCAATGCTTGCTAGCAAGGGTAAAGAGGTTGACTTTATAAGTTTAAGCGCAACCCCAATTCCAAGAAGCATAAGTTTAATTCTTTATGGTGGGCTTGATTTAACAAGAATTAACGCTCGCCCAAAGGCAATAGATATTCAAACTAACTTAGTTAGCCCGTCAAAAGTTAAAGATATGTGGGGTTTTATAGGTGAGCAAATTGAAAGCGGAAGGACTTGTTATGTTGTTTGCCCAAAAATTGATGACAGCGAAGATGAAAGTCTTATTTCAACAACAAAGATGACAAAAGATCTTCAAGCGAAGTTTGGCAAAGATAAAGTTTGTGAGTTAAACGGAAGGCTTAAAGACGATAAAAAAACCAAGATTTTAAATGACTTTAAAGAAGGTGTTATTAAAATCTTAGTTTCAACAACCGTTGTCGAGGTTGGTGTTGACGCAACACGCGCCGGCGTTATTGTTATTGTTAACCCTGACAGGTTTGGTTTAGCAACGCTTCACCAACTTCGTGGCAGGGTTTCACGAGATGGCAAAAAGAGCTATTGTTTTTGCTTGGTTGAAAATAACATTAGCGAAAAAGCGCTAAAACGATTAAATTATTTTAAGAATAACAACAATGGTTTTGACATTGCCGACTTTGACCTTGAAACGCGTGGGGCTGGCGAAACATTTGGAACAAGACAACACGGTTTTAATGATAATAGCGTTATAAATTTGAGCGAATATAGCAAGGCGCAAGAGATCTTAAATGAGCTTAAAAATGATAAAGTTGCTTATGATAATCTAAAAGAGGTGAGCGAGAAAACTTATCCAGAACTAATCAAAAACATAATACTTAACTAGTAAAAATGGGCGATAATTAGGGTTTATAACAATGGTTTTAAATAAAATTTTAAAAAAATACTAAAAAACTCTTGCAAAATTGGTTTTGATTTGGTATTATATAGAAGTCGCAATCGAAAATGGAAGTTTAGCTCAGTTGGTAGAGTCCCTGCCTTACAAGCAGGTTGTCATAGGTTCGAGTCCTATAACTTCCACCATTTGCGGGAATGGCTCAGGGGTAGAGCGTTGCCTTGCCAAGGCGAAGGTCGCGGGTCCGAATCCCGTTTCCCGCTCCATAGCACAAAGGCAAACATTTCCGTTTGCCTTATATTTTTAAAAGGCAGGTGGCACCATAGCCAAGCGGTAAGGCAGAGGTCTGCAAAACCTTCATCCCCAGTTCGATTCTGGGTGGTGCCTCCAACAATATGCCGATGTGGCGGAATAGGCAGACGCAAGGGACTTAAAATCCCTCGCTCCAAAAGGGCGTACCGGTTCAAGTCCGGTCATCGGCACCAAAAAATGTTCAAATCTTTTGATTTGAATATTTTTTTTTGCCGAACGGCTTGACCAAAGAACTTTTTACACAAAGAAGTAGTTGTTAAATGGAATAGTTTTAATATAAAAAATTATGGTAAAATTATACAAAAAATTTTGGTATAGCCTTATTTTTATTTGGTGGATTATGCTAAAAGGTATATATTATATACAGGTATATTTTTTACCACTTAATATAGGAAAAGAAAATCACTTAAGGCAACGAAATCTTGAAAAAATTTAAAATAATTTTATTTTCAATATTGAGTGTTTTGATAGTAACAATTTTTGGTACTGAAGTTTTTGCTGCCGTTATTATGAACTTTACTTTAACTGGAACAGTTCAATACTACGCAACAGAAATTAGTGCTGATATTTGGGCAACCAAAGCATATAACCCACTAGGCGTTCAGGGTAACTCAAGTTATCTAACGATAACAGGCGGAAGCGGTGGAACTTTTTCTGATGGCATTTATTCAATAACCGGCGCAGCAACTTCTTACGATAATATTTTGGCTAATGCCGGAACGGCATTATTTTCTGATCCAACTGACGAATTAGAGATGTATGTTTTCATTAAAAACAATGGTGACAGAAACATCTTGCCGGGCATAACAGTTGACTGTTCTGAAGAAGAAAATGTTGATATTAATTTTTCATATTATTATTTTGATGTTTCAGTTTCTGGTCAAATAAACCCATATACAACTAAATCATCAAGCGCTAGTGCAACGGCATTTATTAGCACTATTGAAACAGAAATAACAAACAATAACTATTCTGCTTGGCAACTAAACTCATCAATTGATTATTCTGACGTTTTATGTATTAGAATTTTAGTAACAATTGGTTCAGCGGCAACTGGTGATGTTAATTCAACATTTAGCATTCATATCGGCTTTATGGCTGACGTTCAATATACGTCAAACAATATTTTAAGCGTTTATCAAACTCTTAACTCATCTGATCCAGCCTGGACGAAATATGGATATAACGCAATGCTTACTGCAACTGCAACCAAGGTTGAAGATAACAGCCTTTCAAATCTTTATACTTATCTTAGAGATGCTGATAGTGATGGAAATGCTAATATAACATTTGGTCAAGATGATTACGCAGCATTCGCTCCGGTTTATAAAGATATTGACATAGTTAACGTTGATATAGCGACGGGTGAAATAATTGGTAAGTTATCTGACCTTGATTATGAATTTGAATGGTTTGGGCGTGAGATAACGCTTGAAGAAGGAACGGAACTTGCAAGTGGAAGAGTTTTAACTGCTGATGAAACATTTGAGGTTGATGTTTATACCTATTATCCAACCATGTATGTAAGAAGGTGGGTTGTTGGTGATAGACAATGGTTAAGTGTTTCTGATGAAGAATTTGTTGGTTCGGTTGAAGTTCCAGAATTTTATACTGCAACATTTGAATCAACAATCTTTAACCCTGATTATTCAGTTGCAACAAATTCTTATGGAATTATTGCAAGAAGTTATGTAACTGAAAGATGCCCTGTTTCTGGGGAGTCAGTTGCTTATATGCAATCACATTATAATTACGGAACTTATACTGGTTCAACGGCTAGTGCAACTCAAGATTTCTTCTTGCAATTAACTAGCAATTTAACCCAAGCATGGGCTAATTCTGGGCTAGCAAGTCAATATAGAACTGTTGCTGGCGCTCAAGGTGAAAACTGGGTTTCATTCATTCCTAATTTGCTTTATATTATTAAGTATGGAAACAACAACTTACAATCGCTTGTTGGCAAAGGAAATGTTGAAACTTATGATGCTTATAAAAATAAAAAAATAAGAGATTATAATGGAACACAAGTTAGTGTTGGTTCGGCAGCAAACGCATATATTGAAAGCACGATAGGTAGTGGGTCAATAGGTGTTAGAAACTCTGGCCAAGCTAACACAGCAACTTATGACAGCGCTAACCATTATAAAATGAGTGATACTGGTTATAATGCCGGCGGAATAAACTATGGTTATAACAGCCTTTATACTAACGAAAACGATAAACAAGGGCTTTACACTCATCAATTTTTAACATATTCAAATGGTGAAAGAAGATATTTGCTTGATGGATATGTTGGCTCTGATGGTTATACTTCGGTTTTCTGTTTAGGGCAATGTAACCCTTGGGGGAATATCTGGAAATGGATTTTTGGAGTTGCTGTTCTTTATGATGGATCAAACGTTAATGCTTATGTTAACTTTGATAACTATGATTATTCAAGCCCAACAACTTCTTGGCAAACTGCTAATGCAACAACGGGTTATGTTGCAAATAATAATGAATTATTAAACACTCGTAACTATTCAAAATTAAGTTATTATCTTTTCAAAAGCAATAACTATGCTAGATATCTTGGAACTTCATTAATTTCAAATAATCCTTTGGAAATGCTTGTTGGAATACACACAAAAGCATCTTCGACAGGAACTGAAATTTCCGGACTTTGTGACTATTTCTATTACGGAACAGCAACTAATCAAATTTATGGATTAGCAAAAGGCGGAGCTGTTAACAACACGGTTCGTGCCGGTCCATTCTATTTGTCTTGTGACCAAAACCTCGCAAACTCTCAACCAAGATTTACATTTAGAATGATGCTAGTTTTATCATCTAGTTAGGGGATAACAGTTTGAACATTCTGGTAAAAATGTCGGAGGGCTAGTGGAAAATTTAGTCGTCATCTTACTAAATTTCTCGGGTTTGAAAATATAATAAAATTTGCAAATTTTATTAACAAAAAATGAAAGGAGAAGAAAATGGAAAACACACAAAAAAAATCTAAGAAAAAACTTTGGATTGCGCTTGGTTCACTTGCTATCGTTATGATCGTTGGATTAAGCATTACTGTTGGTGTTCTTGCCGCAACAACAGCTCAAGTTCAAAACTCAATTACTGTTACTTATACCTCTCGTAAAGTTGCAGCAATTGTTTCTGGTAAGTATCAAGTTCTTAACACTTCAGCAGTTGATTTCACAACTGGCGACACTGATAATGGTTCAACTAACGATATTGATGAAAGCAAGGAAATCGTGTTTACTGGTGGTGAAGAACAAGGAACAGCTTCTGATACATTTGAAACTGTAAGCTCTATTAACCTTACTTCAACTAACAATAGCGTAACATTTACTTACGTTATTAAAAACACTTCAGAAACTCAAGATTTAACAGCTCAAGTAACACTTCCAACAGGAATTACTAACGTAACAGTTAGCGCAGGAACTGCTGTTGATAACTCTGAAGCAGCTGTTGCAGTTACCGCTGGAACTAACCACGCAACTGATAGCTTTACAGTTGCTCATGGCGCAACAGTTACTTACACTGTAACAGTTAGCATCACTAACTTAGCTCTTGATGCAAGCTACACTGGAACATTCGTTTGGGATCTTGCATAGTTAAATAAAACCGGTTTTTAGTTCAAGGCCTTTCTATTAAAAGATGACTAGGAAGGCTTTGAACCAATTTGGTTTTTAACCCAGAATTGAAACGATCTGTATAATTTAGTTTCAAATAAAAGTCGACGCCCAGAAAACAGGTGAATTATGGAAAACATTAACGTTGTTGTTAAAGATGATGATAGTGTTGATAAATTATTATCTAAAACAGCAAAAACGCTCCAAAAGAAATATTCTAAACAAAGAAAGATTAATGAAAAGTATTTGAAGACGAAAACACCGCTTCAAAAAACTGTTTCATTTTTTGCCAACCTTGTTTGCGTAATCTTAACGATTTTCGCAGGATTGGTTTGTTTTTCTGGAATAAATAGCAAAATTCAAAAGGTTTGCCCAACGTTTGCTGGCTACACTAATATGGTTGTTGTTAGCGGAAGTATGATAGCAAGCGGCTTTAAAGTTGGCGATTCTCTTGTTGTTAAAAGCGTTGACACTCATACGCTTCACGTTGATGATAAAATAGCATTTTATGTTTATGATCAAGACTATATGGGTTTTGACGTTAACACGTGTGTTAAAGTTAAAGAAGAAGATATCCCACAAACTGTTTACACAACGTCATTTAGCTCATTATTAGGCATTCAATCTGATGCAATTAAAGTTGCTGCAAAGAACAACGCAAAACTTGTTTTCCACCATATTCGCGCTATCTATGAAGACGATAACGGCGTTAGATGGTTTAAAACTTATGGCTCGTCAAATATGAGTGACGACGTTTGGTATGTTTCTGAAAATATGGTTGTTGGAAAATATGTTGATGGCGGAATTGCAACAATTTTCTCAAAACTCATTAAGGCAACAAATTCAAAATTTGGTTTCTTAATTTTATTAGTTCCTGTTCTTTTATTGGCGGCGCTTATTGTTATTGAAGCAATGAAAGACGTTCAGCTTGCTAAACTAGAACTTGATTGTGTTGAAGAAAAACGTAAAATAACTGATCCTATTTGTGTTAAAAACAATATTGGGTTTAATATGGATTCTAAAACCAAATATAAGGTTTTAGTTCAAGCCGAGCCTGAAGAAATTAACCAATATATCAGCCTTCTTTGGAAAGATAATACCGTTCCAGCAAACATTAGGAAATATTATACTCGTAAAAACATTTTGCTTACTTATAACCGCAAGATGTTGCTTTTAAACCGCGAATGTCAAGAAATGTTTAAAAACGGCGAGAAACCTAATAAAGTTTCTAAATATTATCTAGAAAAGAAAGCAGATTTGCAAGAAGAGCAAATCGAAAAAGAAAAAGCATTAAGAGCGTATATTAAAGCAAATAACTAATATCTGCTTTTGTTTTGCGTTTTGTTAACAGGGTTAGCCTGTTTTTTTATTTGCTTTTATCTGTTGACAAAGTTTTAAATTTATTGTAATATTATGCTATCCATAAAGAGTGTGTTAGGGACAGCCCCTTTGACCACACAGCAACCTGCTACTTAGTAAGGTGCTAAAGGCTGAACGATGGTGAGTTTTATGATTGTTTGCCATCGTTACGATGGCTTTTTTCTTTGCTTTTTATGGAAAAAGGAGAAGAAAATGATAAAAACAATAACGAGTGAGTCGGTTAATATTGGCCACCCAGATAAAACGTGTGACACGATTGCCGACGCCTTTCTTGACGAAGCCTTAAGGCAAGATAAGTTTAGTCAAATGGCAGTTGAATGCGCCATAAAAAACGACAAATTATTTATTTATGGTGAGGCAACAACTAAGGCAAAAATTGACTATGAAACCATTGCTAGAAAGGTTTTAAAAGAAATTGGCTACGCTAATGAGTTTAAAATTATAAAGGAAATAAGTGAGCAAAGCCCAGACATTAATAAAGCCGTTATAAAAGATAAGCTTTGCGCCAATGACCAGGGAATTGTTTATGGCTTTGCAACTAATGAAACCAAAGAGTTTATGCCACTTCCAATAATGATTGCCCATAAACTTATGATTAAATATAACGAGTTTAGAAAGCAAAGAACTGATTTTTTTGCTGACGCAAAAAGCCAGGTTTCAGTTGATTATCTTGATGATAAACCAGTTAACATAAGAACTGTTTTAATCAGCGTTTCTCACGCCGAAAGCTTATCGCTAACAGAAATACAAAAGATAATAAAAGAAAGCGTTATTGAGCCCGTTTTGGCCGAATTTAGCCAATTAATAAGCAATAAAACAAACTATTTAATAAACACAAGCGGAAAGTTTACTATTTGGGGCAGTTTTAGCGATAGTGGCTGCGTTGGAAGAAAGATTGTTGTTGATTCTTATGGTGGAGTTGGTCGCGTTGGTGGAGGCTGTTTTAGTTCTAAAAATGCAACAAAAGTTGATAGAAGTGGTGCTTATTACGCAAGATTTGTTGCGAAAAATGTTGTGGCTCATGGTTTTGCTAAAAAATGTGAAATTCAAGTTGGTTATGCAATTGGGCTAAGTAAACCCGTTTCAATTTATGTTGATTGTTTTAATACTGAACTAAGGCCAACAAATGAAATTATTGATTACATTAATAGTAATTTTGATTTTAGCCTTGATAACATAATTAAAGAACTTGATTTGCTTGCACCAATTTATAAACAAACGGCATGTTTTGGGCATTTTGGAAGAAATAAATTTCCTTGGGAACAAATAAAAACGCTCGGCTAGGTTTTCTTTTGTTTGACAATTATTTTCCACATTGATAATATAGTTTTAGAGGAGGGAAATATGAAGAAGTTTATTGGCCCAATTTGCTCAATTTTAATGGGAACATTAACTTTCGTTTTTGCTAGCATAACTTATTTAACGGAATATGTTAAAGGGCTTGATACAACAACAGGTTATAACGTTTGGAAAATTTTTGACGTTTTTGACTCAAATGTTGATGGTTATGTTTTCTTTAAAATTGCAACAATCGCTTTAATTGTTTTAGCATCATTGCTTATTATTTCAGGTTTGATTTTACTTCTTTGCAACACGAAGGTTATTAAAACAAAAGTTAATTTCAACTTAATTAATAATTGCTTATTAACTTTAGCTGTTGTTGCTAATGTTTTAGGATTAATTGCTGGAATAATTATGACTAACTATTTAACAAATGCGTTAATCATTGCTAAACTTGGTGTTGGTTTATGGCTTAACTTAGCATTCAGCATTTCAGTTTGCTTGTTGGCATGGATCTTTGCAAAAACTGTTAAAGCATCAAAAAAGAAAAGATAGTAAAAAATAAAAAGAGCTCTAAAAAGGGCTCTTTTTTGTTGCTGAAATTTTGCAGAAATTTAGCAAGAATTAAATTTATAACTAAAAACAGAGGCATAGTATTATGTTAGGCAAGTTAAAAATAAATAATAGGGCGCAATTTACCAAAATTTCTAGCAGAAATCTATTTTGATAAAAACGCAAAATATATATAATA
>JAILMD010000010.1 GCA_024692805.1 bacterium
AAAAAACTTTAAATCATTAGAGTTTATTTGGATTTTGGGCGATTTGATAATCAAAGATAACGATTGTCAAATTTGGTGGGAATGTGTTAAGAAAAACTTGAAAACCGTCGTAGTGAGAGCTACCTGGGGTTCGAATCCCTAACCTTCCGCCAAAATCCTCGTTTGAGGATTTTTTTATTGCTTTAAAATAATTATTGGCTGTTTGCAAAAATTATGATATAATAATTGTTGAAGGTTTTGGTAATGAAACAATATAAATTAATGGGGCCTGATGGCAATTTTTATTTTAGTGAAAGTAAAGGACAATTGGGCGGGTATAGTGGTAAAATAAAAATTTATGGATCGCTTGATTGTCCGTCAGCGTTAAATTGGATAGCTAAGGGATTTTATGTTGATAAAAGGGTTTTCTTTAAGGACGAAAAAAATGCAATCCTTGCTGGGTTTAGGCCTTGCGCTTTTTGCCAAAGAGAGAAATATTTAAAATGGAAAGAAAATCCAGAAAATTTTAAAAATGAAATTTTAAATTCTTCTTGTGAAGAAATGGAAATGTAATAAGATAAATCCTCGTTTGAGGATTTTTTTATTGCTTTAAAATAATTATTGGCTGTTTGTAAAAATTATGGTATACTCTTTTTGTAAAGGTGGTTGTTTATGAACTATGATGTAATTATTGTTGGAGCAGGGCCAGGCGGAATCTTTGCTTCATATGAATTAGTTAAATTAAACCCTAAACTAAAAATTGCGGTATTTGAAGCGGGAAATCCTTTAGAGAAAAGGCATTGCCCAATTGATGGCAAACAAATTAAGCGTTGCATTAATTGTCCATCTTGTTCTATTATGTCAGGCTTTGGCGGGGCAGGGGCTTTTTCTGATGGTAAATATAACATAACAAATGATTTTGGTGGAACTTTGCATGAATATATAGGCAAACAACAGGCCCTTGATTTAATGCACTATGTTGATGATATTAATATGCAGTTTGGTGGGCAAGGCGCTAAACTTTATTCAACAGCAGGAATGCAATTTAAAAAGATTTGTATTCAAAACAAATTAAATTTATTAGATGCGCAAGTAAGACACCTTGGAACTGATATTAACTATATAGTTTTACAAAATTTATTTAATTTTCTTAAAGATAAAGTTGATTTTTATTTCAACACGCAAGTTTTAGACATAGTAAAAGAAAATAACGATTACGGAATTGTTACAAAAGATAAAAGTTTTAATTGTAAATATGTTGTTGTTTCTGTTGGAAGAAGTGGCAGCAAATGGATGGAAGAAATTTGTAAAAAACTCAACATTAACACAAAGTCTAACAGAGTTGATATTGGCGTTAGAGTTGAGTTGCCAGCGACCATTTTTTCACATATAACAGATGAACTATATGAAAGCAAAATTGTTTATAGAACAGAAAAGTTTGAAGATGACGTTAGAACGTTTTGCATGAATCCTAATGGGATAGTTGTTAACGAAAACACAAATGGAATCATAACGGTTAACGGACATAGTTATGAAGACCCTAAACTAAAAACAGAAAATACTAATTTTGCGCTTTTAGTTTCTAAACATTTTTCTGAGCCTTTTAAAGATAGTAATGGATATGGTGAAAGCATTGCCAGGTTATCTAATATGTTAGGTGGCGGGGTTATTTTACAACGTTTTGGCGATTTGATTAGAGGAAGAAGAAGCACAGAGAAACGTATTCAAGAATGCACAACTATTCCTACTCTAACGGCAACACCTGGTGATTTGTCTTTGGTTTTGCCAAAAAGAATTCTTGATGGCATAATTGAGATGATTTATGCTCTTGACAAAGTTGCCCCTGGAACAGCAAATGATGACACTTTGCTATATGGCGTTGAAGTTAAATTTTATAATATGGAAGTTGATATCGACAATAATTTGGAAACAAAATTAAAGGGTTTATTTGTTATTGGAGATGGCAGCGGAGTTACACATTCGCTTTCTCACGCATCTGCAAGCGGAGTTTATGTTGCAAGGCAAATTGCAAATAAAGTGTCTTAAATTTACTAAATAAAGTACTTAAAATGAAATAACTAATAAAAATATATGACTTAGCTGATCGCTAAGTCATTTTTTTGTAAAATAAATTGGCATTTTTAAGATTTTGTTGTATTATTGTTATAGGAAGTAATTTAAGATAATTGCTGGTGAAAAATGAAAAAGAATATTTTTATTTCGATTATTTCAATTATTGGGGCGTCAGTTATTGCGCTAAGTTTGGCGATGGGGATTTATTTTATGACTAAGCAACCTTCTTATTGGCAAACTAAATATAATGAGTTTATTGTTGAAAATAGAAGCGCGCAAATGGGGCAGATTGTTTTTCTTGGCGATTCAATAACTGATCTTTGTCCGCTTGAAAACTATTATTCTGACCTTTCACTTAAAACATATAACCGCGGAATTGGGGGAGACACAACGCTTGGGGTTTTGGGGCGTCTTGACGTTTCAGTTTTTGACATCGCACCATCAAAAATTGTTTTGATGATAGGAATAAACGATATTAACAGCGGGCGAACGGTTGCCGAAATTGCTGAAAGTTATAGCGATATTTTAAACCAATTTAAAACGCGCTTGCCTGAAACTGAAGTTTATTGTATGTCAGTTTTGCCAATGAGCGATAAACTTTTACAGGTTGTTTCAATTGATTTAACCGAAAGAAATAATTTAGTTATTTCACTTAATGAAGAAATTAAAGGGCTTGCTGAAGGGCTAGGATATTGCTATCTTGATTTGTTTAGTCTTGTTGCAACAGGCGAAAACTTACTTAAGAATGAGCTTACTGATGATGGAATTCATTTAAATGGTAACGGCTTTACTATTTGGGCTAATTTAGTAAAACCATACCTTGCTTAAAGGAGAAATTATGAAAGAAAAAAATTATAATTATAACGAAGACCTTATAAACAGATATAAAAGGGCAACAAATCAACCTGTTAAGTCTAAAGTTGTTGTTGAAGAAAATGTTTATAATGGCATTAAAATTAAACATGTAACCAGAAAAAAAGACCCTATTGTAAGGTTTAAAAGAGTTGCTGCTGGTGTTTTGGCTGCATTAAGTGTTGGGGCAACAATTTATTTTGTTAATAGGGGAATAAATAACAATAAAGAAGTTCCTAAAGAAAGTAATGCTATTGTTGTTACTGAAGAACCACAACAAAACCAAACGATTGCGGATTTAACCCAAACAACAATTCCAGAAGAAAAACCAACCGAAAAGCGCCCACTTATTGAAGACCTCGCTAACCACATTAGCCTCAAACATTTTAACGGAAAGGCGAGTGACCCTAATGAAGATTATTATTGTCTTGATGAAGATTATGCACTTGCGCTTTCAAAAGAGGCAATTGAAAATGTTTATGAGAATATAAAAAAGGTTAATCCCTCGAGCGATCTTTTAAAATTGCTTGACTCAGGAATTATTAATGAATATTTATTAACATCAATTAGTTTTGTTGAAAGTAATTATCGTTTCCAAAATAGCGACCACACTCTTTTTGCTAACGCAAAGGGAGGGGCATTTGGTATGACTCAGGCGCAAGTTCCAACGATTGATACAATGAATAGCGCTTTTGGCAAATATGGCGTTAACTTTACTAAAGAAGATTTAGCAAACCCTCAAAATGCGCTTGAATTTAGCACATATGATTTATTATTTAACCTTTCATATTACGGCATCAAATCACTTGATTACACAGACGAAAACAATATTGACACGTTAAGGTTTTATTGTGCAGCGTCATATTATCACGGGGGCAACGGAGCAAATAAATTGCTTCAACAAGGCGTTGATGCGCTTTATGAATCAGCTTACGGTAACAGGGTTATGAATAAATATAACAGCCTTTATGAGCAATACGCTGACCTTGAAAAATAATAAGCAATAAAAAAGCAGGTTAAAACCTGCTATTTTTTATTTCCAAATTTTTTAAGGCCGGCTTCGTAAGCAACAAGGGTTGTTGCAAAACCAACGTTAAGCGATTCAACACTTCCCAGCATTGGTATTATTACGCTTTCGGCGTTTTTAACTTTGCGCCACGATGGAGTAATGCCTGTATGTTCATTTCCGGCAACGATAACAACTTTTCCTGAATAATCGGCTTCTTTAAAACTCTTTTTGGCTTGAAGGTCAGTTAAAACAACTTTAAAGTTATTCTTTTCAAGGAAGGCAACAACGTCTTCCATTTTTTCCTCTAAAACGGGGATCATAAAGCTAGAACCAAAACTAGCTCTAACAATTCGGCTATTGTTTATTTTAGCACGTCTGTTAACGCTTATTGCAAAGTCAGCGCCAGCGGCGTCACACGTTCTTAATATTGCGCCGATATTTCCTGGCTGTTCAAGGCCGTCCATAATTATACCAAGGCAATTATTGTTATTTTTAAATTGTTTTTCAAGATCGGCTAGGGTTAGTTTTTTAGCCCTTGCGATAATAAAGAATTCGTCATAGCCATCTCTATCGCTAATCTTTTTACAAGCCTTTTCGCTAACCAAAACGCTTTTTTGCGCATATTTAGCCATATTTGCTATTTTATTAAGATCTTCTTGGGGGAAATCTGCATTTTCTAACACATTTTGGTTAAAAACGAACAAAATTACCTCAATTTTTTTCTCAATTAGTTTATCTATTGCCCAAAG
Organism: bacterium; assembly: GCA_024692805.1. Taxonomy (GTDB): domain Bacteria; phylum Bacillota; class Clostridia; order Christensenellales; family UBA1242; genus UMGS2070. The sequence goes on from JAILMD010000010.1 coordinate 4,663, forward strand.
TCCTTCGCAAACAAAAAGATTTTCATCTTTACATTTGTTTTCAACAAGATCTTTGGCGAGGTTAACCTCGCTTGAATTAATGCTTGCTAATGGCAAATTTTTTAAATTGATTAATATATTATTTTTATTCATAACTTAAGTTTATATTAATCTAATATATTTGTCAATTCAAAATGTTTTAATAAAAAATAGTCGACAATATTTTACAAATTATTTGATTTTAAATTTTTAATGTGTTAATATTTGTTGATTATGGAAGCAGAAGGAAGATTATATTTTAAATATGGCGTTATGGGCAGCAGTAAAACTGCTCAAGCCTTAATGAGCAGGTTTAACTATATTCAAAAAGGTTATGGCGTTTTGTTAATAAAGCCAAGCGTTGATAACAGGTTTCAAGATGGTAAACCTGAAGTTATTTCAAGAATTGGGTTAAGGGCTGATTGCTTAGTTTTTAATAACAACGAAAGCATTAAGGCTATTGTTGAAAAACAAAAGCAAGAAAAACCTATTGACGTTATTATTGTTGATGAAAGCCAATTTTTAACTAAAGAGCAGGTTGATGAATTAAAAATTATTTCAAAAGATATGCCTGTTGTTTGTTATGGCCTTTTAACAAACTTTAAAACCGAACTTTTTGAAGGAAGCAAGCGTCTTTTGGAATTAGCAGATGAAGTTGTTAACCTAAAAGGAAGCGTTTGTAAATGTGGGCGTGACGCAACAGTTAATGCAAGGCTTGTTAACGGGCGCGTTACAACAACCGGCGCTGAAATATTAATTGGCGCTGAAGAAAGTTATGAGAGCATGTGTTATTGGTGTTTTAATGATAAACTTAACTCAAATAGTGAAGAAAAAGATAGATAAATTTAGGGCAAAATTGTTATAAAATTTTTATGATAATTTTACAAAAGATTTGCGAAAATTTCGCAAATCTTTTTTATTGAATAATTTTTAAAAGTGCACCAATCGCCGTAAAAATTTGTGAAACAATGGGGTTAAAATAGTGAAACGAAAAAATTATTCAAAAATGTTCAAAAACACAATATATTGATATTTTTTAAAATTGTTGACACAAGATGTTGTGTTATGTTATCTTTTCACTTGTAAACAAAAGGAGACACAAAACATTATGGACAAAATTATTAAGAGAGATGGAAGAATTGTTGATTTTGACAGTTCAAAAATTGAGAATGCTATAGTTAAAGCTATGGTTAGCGTTGGGGAAGGTGACGTTAGAGATGTTAAAAAGCTCGCTAAAATTACCGAGCTTGAACTTCTTGAGAAGTTTGATAAAAACATTCCAACAGTTGAAGACGTTCAAGACGCTGTTGAAAGAACTTTAATGAAAAACGGATATGAAAATGTTGCTAAATGCTACATTCTTTATAGGCGCGATCATGAAAAGTTAAGAAACATCAATAAGAGTTTGATGGATTATAAAAACACAATGGATAAGTATCTTAAACTTAATGACTGGCGCGTTAAGGAAAACTCAACAGTTACTTATTCAATTGGTGGATTAATCTTAAGCAACTCAGGCGCAATGACGGCTAACTATTGGCTTAATGACGTTTATGATAGTGAGATTGGAAATGCTCACAGAAATTGTGATATTCATATTCACGATCTTTCTATGCTTAGCGGATATTGTGCTGGTTGGTCACTTAAACAACTTATTAAAGAAGGCCTTGGTGGCGTTCCTGGAAAGATTACTTCAAGCCCAGCTGGTCACCTTTCAACACTTTGTAACCAAATGGTTAACTTCCTTGGAATAATGCAAAATGAATGGGCAGGGGCGCAAGCCTTTTCATCATTTGATACTTACCTTGCACCATTTGTTAAAGTTGATAATCTTAGTTATAAAGAAGTTAAACAATGCCTTCAATCATTTATTTATGGTGTTAACACTCCATCTCGTTGGGGAACGCAAGCGCCATTTACTAACATAACTCTTGACTGGGTTGTTCCTAAAGATTTAGCGGAACTTCCTGCTATTGTTAAGGGCGTTGAGCAAGACTTTAAATATAAAGATTGTGTTAAAGAAATGGCAATGGTTAACAAAGCTTTCATTGAAATTATGATTGAAGGTGATGCTAACGGAAGAGGTTTCCAATATCCAATTCCAACTTATTCAATAACTAAAGACTTTGATTGGAGCGATACTGAAAACAACAGGCTTTTATTTGAAATGACAACGAAATATGGAACTCCTTATTTCTCTAACTATATTAATAGTGATATGGAGCCAACTGACGTTAGAAGTATGTGTTGCAGATTAAGACTTGACTTAAGAGAGTTAAGAAAGAAATCTGGCGGATTCTTTGGAAGCGGAGAAAGCACGGGAAGTGTTGGTGTTGTTACAATCAATATGCCTAAAATTGCTTATCAATCAATCAATGAAGAAGATTTCTTTAATAGACTTGATAGACTTATGGATATTTCTGCTAGATCTCTTAAAATTAAGAGAACAACAATAACTCAACTTCTTGAAGCAGGGCTTTATCCTTATACAAAGCGTTATCTTGGAACGTTTAATAACCACTTCTCAACAATCGGTCTTGTTGGCATGAATGAAGCCTGCTTAAATGCTAATTGGATAAGAGCAGATTTAACAAACAAAGAAGCCCAAGACTTTACAACTAAAGTTTTAAACCATATGCGTGAAAAACTTAGTGATTATCAAGAGAAATATGGCGATCTTTATAACCTTGAAGCAACTCCAGCAGAAAGCACTTCTTATAGGTTTGCTAAACACGACAAGGAAAGGTTCCCTGATATTATAACTGCTAATGAAAATGGAACGCCATATTATACTAACAGCTCACACCTTCCTGTTTCATATACTGATGATATCTTTAGTGCTCTTGACATTCAAGATAAATTCCAAACACTTTACACTTCAGGAACTGTTTTCCATGCCTTCCTTGGTCAAAAACTTGATAGCTGGAAAGCAACTGCTGACCTCGTTAGAAAGATTGCTGAAAACTATAAACTTCCTTATTATACAATGAGCCCAACATATTCAGTTTGTAAAGACCACGGTTATCTTGCTGGTGAACAACACACTTGCCCTGTTTGTGGCGGAACAACTGAAATTTACAGCAGAATAACTGGCTATTATCGCCCAATTGCTAACTGGAATGATGGTAAGGCACAAGAATTTGTTGACAGAAAAACTTATGATATTTCAAACAGTCACCTTAACCATGGCGTTAAAACAAGTGAATGTGGATGTAACTGTAAACCAAAGGCTAATAAGCCAAAATCTAATGAGCTATTACTTTTCTATACTAAAACTTGCCCTAACTGTAAGATGGCAAAAATGCTTCTTGATAAAGCCGGAATAAAATATACCGCTATTGATGCTGAAGAAGAACAAGAAAAAACGGTTGCTCTTGGCGTCAAAAAGGCTCCAACATTATTAGTTCCAACTGATGATGGCTATGTTTATTACGATAATGCTAGCGAAGTTAACAGATTTATTGAGGAGTCTAAAAAGAATGCAAAATAATAATTATGATTGCATAATTATCGGTGGAGGGGTGGCAGGAATGACTGCTGCCCTTTACTGTTTAAGGCAAAATAGAACGGTAACAATTATTGAAAAAGATACCATTGGCGGTCAAATAAGTGAATCGCCAAGAGTTGAAAACTTCCCAACAATTGAAACAATTTCAGGAACAGAACTTGCTGACAGGTTATTTAATCAAATAACTAATGCTGGCGCAAACTTTGAATTTGGTAATGTTGTTGGCTTAGAAAAAAACGGCGACATTTTTACCGTTAAAACTGAGTTTGGAGAGTTTTATTCTAAAACGGTTATTTTAGCAACAGGATTAGTTCATAGAAAACTCAACATAGAAAACGAAGAAAACTTGATAGGCCATGGAATTAGCTTTTGTGCGCTTTGCGATGGAGCTTTCTATAAAGGTGAAGAAATTGCCTTAATTGGCGATGGAAACACTGCTCTTATTTATGCATTATTACTTTCTGGTTACGCTAAAAAGGTTTATTTAGTCACAATGTTTGATAGGTTTTTTGGTGATGCTAGTTGGGTTAGTGCTGTTAAAGAAAAGGATAACATTGAAATTATCCACAACGCTAGAACAACTGCTTTAATTGGCAAAGATGAACTTAGCGGTGTTGAATTTACTAAAACTGATGGCGAGAGGTTTACTCTTAACGTTAAAGCATTATTTGAGGCAATTGGCCAAATTCCTAAGAATGACACTTTTAAACATTTAGCAGAAGTTGATGAAAAGGGTTATTTTGTTAGAAATGAAGATTTATCAACAAAAACTCCTGGGTTGTTTGTTGCAGGGGATTGCACAAACAAACAGGTTAGGCAATTAACAACTGCTGCTAACGATGGGGCAATAGCAGCAACAAGTGCTTGTAATTATCTTCAATTAAACTTTAAATAATACATATTTTATTAGTTTTTGCAAAAAAGCTCACCAATTTTGGCGAGCTTTTATTATTTTTAAATCAAAAACCGCAAAATTATCCGCGAATTTTAACAAAATCAACATATTTTTGTAAAATTTCAGCATATTCTTGCATTTTTTCATAAGAAACAGCGTGATAGCCTTCTTCAAGGTTAGTTCCAACGTCTTTGAAAGTTTGTAAGAAGAATCTTTTTGCGCCTTGAACCCATTGGCCCATTTGATCAATAATCTTTGAATCGGTTAGTTCGCTAGTTATTGTGCATCTAAATTCATAGTCAACTTTGTTAAGTTTAAGGTAGTCAACACTTTGTTTTATGTTTGAAAGGATTTCGTTACTTGCAGAAAAATTATCTAAATAACTTTGTGGAGTTGCTTTAACGTCCATAGCAATATAGTCAACAAGTTTTTCATCAATGATTTCTTTTAACAATTTAAAGTTTGAGCCGTTAGAATCAAGTTTTAGTTTTAAACCGAATTGCCTTAGCGATTTTAAATATTCTTTAAGGTCAGGGTTTAGCGTTGGCTCACCGCCAGAAACACAAATAGCGGTTAACAAATTTTTTCTTTTATTAAGATATTCAAAGATTTCATTTTGTTTAATTTCAAAAATATTCTTGCCAATAACAAGGCTTGAATTATGGCAATAAGGGCACCTAAGATTGCACCCAGCAGTAAAAAGGGTGCAACATAATTCACCATCAAAATCAACCATGCTAAGTTTTTCAATGCCATAAATTTTCATATATAAATAGTTTAGCATAATTGCCAATTTTTTGCAATTTTTTGGGGTCAGTTATTTAGAAAAATATTGACTATTAAACTATGCTTTGTTATCATAAATAGTGAAGTGAAAGCGAAATTTAAAGAAAAATTTAATCAACTTAAAACAACGATTTTTGAGACCTTTTATCCTGGGTTTTCTTGTGATGGGTGTGGGATTGAATTAAAGAATAACAGCCTTAGGCTTTGTGATGATTGTTTAGCAAAATTAATTTTTCACAACGGAAAAACTTGCAGGTTTTGTGGAACAAATATTAAAGAAAAAGAACTTGTTTGCGAAAGGTGTAAGTCAACTCATTATAATTTTGACTCTGCTATTTCGGTTTGTGATTATAACGAACTTAGCGCATATTTAATAAAGTCGTTTAAATTTGATGGTAATTATTATGTTGGCGAAACGATTGCTAAATTAATGGCAAAATATTTTAAAGTTAGAAAAATTAAAGCCGATTATTTAACCTTTGTTCCGCTTGGCGAAGATCGCTTAAAAGATAGGGGATTTAACCAATCGCAAGTTTTAGCTGAGTTGCTTTCAACCGAGTTAAATATTCCCTGCATTGACTTGCTTAGAAAAGTTAAAGAAACGCCTAAACAATCATTGCTTTCAATGAAGGAAAGATTTGAAAACCTAAAAGACGCCTTTGTTGTTAAGGAAAAAGCCAATTTAAAAGGCAAAACAATTATCTTAATTGATGATGTTTTTACAACGGGAACAACGCTAAATGAATGTTCGCTCATTGTTAAAAAGTTAAAGCCAGAAAAGATTATTGCGTTTACCTTTGCAAAAACTATTAAACTTGAAGATTAGTTTTGTTATAAATTCAGGCTTTTATTGACAAAACTTACGTTAAATTTGTTAAAAAGTCCATAAAAAATGTGGACTTTTTGCCACTTTTTATATAAAATTAATATACGGAGATATATTTATGGGCTTATTTTCATTTTTGGCAAACTATGATAACAACAAAAACATTAAAAAATTAAAAAAGATTGCCGATAAAATTGTTGCTCTTGATGAGAAATATAAAGCAATGAGTGATGACGAACTCAAAGGGCAAACTCAAGTTTTAAAAGATAGATTAGCTGGTGGGGAAACCCTTGATGATATTTTACCAGATGCTTATGCTGTTGCTGGTGAAGCAGCTTATAGGGTTTTAAAATTAAAACCTTATTACGTTCAATTCCTTGGTGCTATTGTTTTACACCAAGGGCGTATTGCTGAAATGAAAACTGGTGAAGGTAAAACGCTTGTTGCTGTTATGCCTTCTTACCTTAATGCTTTAACCGGCAAAAATGTTCACGTTGTAACGGTTAACGAATATCTTGCTAAATATCAAAGCGAGATGATGGGTAAAATTCACGAGTTTTTAGGAATAAGCGTTGGCTTTATTTATTCAGGTCAAAGTGAAGAAAGCAAGCGCAAGGCTTATGCTTGTGATATTATTTACGGAACAAACAGCGAGTTTGGTTTTGACTACCTTAGAGATAATATGGTTGTTAGAGAAGCTGACAGAATGACTCGAGGGCTTAACTTTGCCATTGTTGACGAAGTTGATAGCATTTTAATTGATGAGGCAAGAACACCTTTAATTATTAGCGGACCAAGCGGAGATAATAGTGATGTTTATTTAACTGCTTGCAGGTTTGCTAAAACGCTTAAAGATGATGACGTTAGCATTGATGAAAAGAAAAAGACTATTCACTTAACTGAAACAGGAATTAGTAAGGCTGAAAGATATTATAAGATTGACAGTCTTGCTGACATTGATAACACTTCGATTAACCATAACATCAATAACGCAATTCGTGCTAGGTTTATGATGAAGCGAGATAGGGATTATATCGTTAAAGATGGCGAAGTTTTAATTGTTGATGAATTTACCGGGCGAATTATGCTTGGAAGAAGATATAGTGATGGCCTTCACCAAGCAATTGAAGCAAAAGAAAACGTTAAGGTTAATGCCGAAAACAAAACTATTGCAACAATAACGCTTCAAAACTTATTTAAAATGTATACAAAACTTAGCGGTATGACAGGAACTGCTAAAACGGAAGAAAGCGAATTTAAAACAATTTATGGGCTTGACGTTGTTGTTATTCCAACAAATAAACCTGTTATAAGAATTGACAAAAATGATAAGTTTTATTTTAGCCATGAGGCTAAAATTAGAGGAATTGTTGAAGAAGTTCAATCTAGTTATAATGTTGGGCAACCCGTTCTAGTCGGAACGCTTACCGTTGAGAAAAGTGAAGAATTAAGTAAAGCCTTTAGAAAAGCCGGAATCAAACATAATGTTTTAAACGCTAAAAATCACGCTAAAGAAGCAGAAATCATTGCCCAGGCGGGAAGGCTTGGTTCTGTTACTATTGCAACTAACATGGCTGGCCGCGGAACAGATATTTTGCTTGGCGGAAACCCAGATTTTATGGCAAAGGCCGAACTTGTTAAAGCGGGCTATAGCGAGGAAGTTATTAATAAGGCAACAAGTTATTTTGTTCCTGATGATGAAGAAGTTCAAGAGGCCCATAAACTTTATGTTAAAACACTTGCTGATCTTGCCTCTGAAATTAAAGAAAACAGAGATAAGGTTATTGAACTTGGCGGTTTAAAAATTGTCGGAACTGAGCGCCATGAAAGCAGGCGAATTGATAACCAGCTTAGAGGACGATCGGGTCGTCAAGGTGAGCCTGGCGTTAGCATTTTCTATATTTCTGCTGATGATGACCTTAGCCGTGTTTTTGGAAGCGATAGGCTTAAGAATATGGCGCAGTTATTTAAACTTGATGCTGACACTAGCATTAACTGGAAATTCTTCTCACGTGGTGTTGAAAACGCGCAAAAGAAAGTTGAAAGTTATAACTTTTCTATAAGAAAAAATCTTGTTGAATTTGATAATGTTTTAAACCGACAACGTGAAGAAGTTTATGCTTTAAGAGATAGGGTTTTAGCCGGCGAGAATATGCATGAAAGAATTTTAACAATGGTTGATGAAGTAACTGAAACCTTGCTTGAAACTTATTGTGATTTTAGACACCCTGAAGAAACTGATATCGAAGAGTTAAATCGCGAATTTGAGCAGAAGTTAATTGAGCCTGAAAGCAACTTTATAACTCGTGAACTTATCGAAAACAATGCTAAAGACGAAGTTATAAAAGCGGTTGCTGATAATATTAAAACTAGATATGAAAACAATATCAAAGCTTATTCAGAAATGGGCGTTAAGTTTGACGAAGTTGAACGAACAATAATGCTCAGAATTATTGATAGAAAATGGATTGACCATATTGACGATATGGATAACCTAAGGCAAGGTATTGGGCTTCGTGGTTATGGTAACCAAAACCCAGTTACCGTTTATCAACAAGAAGGCTTTGATATGTTTGACCAAATGGGTGAAAGCTTAAGACGAGATATTGTTGAAGCGCTTTTAAATGTTAAAATTGTTATCAACAATAACCAAGTTAGCCTTCCTCAAAGAAAGAAACTTCAAGAATATAAAACTCATGCGCAACAAAAAAATGAAGAAAAGCCAATTGGTAGAAACTCACCATGCCCATGTGGTAGCGGTAAAAAATATAAAAACTGTTGCGGAAAAGGTTAAAAATTACGTTAAACCTTTAAATTATTTCAAACATGGTGTAAAATGTAGCATATAACCAACAAAGCGAGGATTAATTATGTTACTATACTTGAATTATGATAATTTGAATATAGATGAAGAACTTACAAATATTGAAAACTCTAACAGCGCTGCAATAATGTTAGAACCAACTAATAAAAAATGTTTATTTATTTTAGGAATGTTGTTTGTTAATGGTTCTAAAATAAGAATATTAAATGAAAAAGATTTGAATTTGGAAGAAACAAATAAATCGTTTTCAATGATGCCTTATGTTTGGAGTAAGATTGGCGATAAAAATTTTCCTGTGTCTGATTATTCTAACGTAATAACAGAAATGGACAAAAGAATAGAAAATATTAAAAGAATTGGGGTTAGGTTAAGTAAAATAATTGATAACCCAACGCAAAATAAAATATTCTT
>JAILMD010000014.1 GCA_024692805.1 bacterium
CTCAATTGCAGGGTAAATATCAACAGCAGTTATAACTTCTTCTCTTGCTTTACCTGTTTCTGCATCTTTACCAGAAACTTCAACTGAATTGAGGTCATTATAATAAAGGCTTCCAATATCTTTTTTAATTTTTTCAGCCATTTCATCACTAATTATTAAGCTGCAATTATTGTAAATCTGTTGAATAATTGCCTTATCAATATTAGAGCCCCCTAAACCAATATTAACGCCATTAATTAGCATATTTTCACTAAAGATGGCAATATCAGTGCACCCCGCGCCAATTCCAACAACCATATGCGCTTCACTCGACTCAATATTAACCCCTGCGCCAATAGCAGCGCAAACAACTGATGGAATTAAAACGCAATCGCTAACCCCAGCAGCATAACAAGTTCTTTCAAACGTTAATTTTTCAGCTAAACTAATTCCAAGAGGAACGCATATTAACGCCCTGATTGTTGGTTTAAAAATATGCTTTGGGCAAACTTTTAAAAGGAAATGTTTTAACATTTCGCTAGCAAGAGCTGAATCATTAATAATTCCTTCGCTTATAGGAGAAACAACACTTATTCCACTATCGCTAGATTTGCCAATAAATTTCTTTGCTTCAGACCCAACAGCAACTATTTGCTTTTCATTATATTTAAGGTTAACCGCAACCAAACTAGGCTCACTTAAAATGAAGCCTTCGCCTTGTTTATAAATTGTGGTCACGCTTGACCCTAATTTTATCGCTAAAAAATTTGTAGCCATTACAAGCCTCCAGTTTTATTATAACCAAAAACAACCCCTTTAGCAAATAAATAAAGGGTTTAACAATAAAAAAGAGCCCAACCAATGTTGAACTCTAATTTATTATTTGTTATAAAATTTCAATCTTTTTACCAAAACATCTCTCAAAGTCTTTAGCGCATTCACTTGCCTTTTCAACTTCGTAAGAATTATCGCCTGTTGCTATTGTTTTCATAATAACGCTGTCGCCTAAAACATCACAATTAATATCAACAATAACGCTATTTTTAACCCTATCAAATGCTTCAGCGAGCCTTAAAATAATTCCAAGTTTTTTAACTGCTTCAATATCTTCTTCTGTTACTAACTCTCTATATTTTAAATATTCATTAATTGAAATATCGCCACCGCAGTGAAGTGAGATTGCCATTCCCGCTAAAACTAATTCCCTATGGCTAACTCCGTAAAGATCAGACCCTAAAAGAGTATAGAAACCGTTTTTAGCGTGGTTATTAAAACCAACGCGTTGTCCGCAATCGTGCATATATGAAGCAAGTCTTAAAATTCTTGTGTAGCCCCTAGGAAGTTTATGTAAAACTCTTAGTTGTTTAAATAATAACAATGAAAGGTTATAAACTTGTTCGTTATGCTTTTCATTTTCTTTATCAAAAAAGTTTGATTGACTCATCATGCTAAAGCCTAAAACGTCGCTAAGTGGCCTGTCTTGCGTTTGCTCAACAACTTGGCTAAACATTAAACCTTCAAAAAATGGCCTTGTGCTAACAATTAATGCTGGCTTTTTAGACAATTCAAATAACGTTTCAATTAATGCTAATGAAACAACAGTTGAATCTGCCCTTTGCTCTTTAACCCCTTTAATCTTTTTGGTTGGGTCAAGGTCAGCTTGCTTTAATTGAGCTAAAACTTTAGCATTATCTTCGCTAAGTAAGTTATAGTCATTAACTAAATCAAGCGGATATTTTCTAAGCCTTTTTGCTAATATTGAAGCATCTTCAAAGAAATGCCCAACACCAACAAGGTCAAAGTCTTCTTCAATTTCATTTAAAAATTGAACTTGTGATAATTCATTATGTAAGAATTCTTTTAAGTTATTAAATGCTGACTCTTTATCGGCATCATAAACTTTAAATTTATCGGCAAGAGCCTTAGCGCCAAGTGGTAAAGTCACTTGGTCAATAATAACTCGCCTATTATAAGCAACTAAATGGAGATTTTCATTGTCAAGATAACAAATAACACCCTTTGGAATGTCGTGAGTGTTAATAATTGATGAATAAATAACTGTGTTTTGTTCAGCGTTATCAAGGCTTGTAAACCTAAAACCACATAAACTAAACACTTCATCAAAGAAACTATGAAGGTTTTTAGGCTTTTCTTGATCGCCAAATATTGAAACGGCGATAACCCTACTAACCCCATAAAGCTCACAGATTTTACGGAAGTTCTTTAAAATTTTAATAGCCGCGTCAATTTGCATTTTATTTAAAAACATATCTTCGCTTTGGCTAACATTTAAATTAACAGGCTCAAACTCCCTATCATTAATAATAAAGTAATTATTATTATCAACAGTTGAAATAACGAGTTCTGCTTTGTTTATCCCGACTAAAATAACAGCAACTTTCTCCAAGGCTAAAATCTCCTTCAAACTAATTTAATCAAATTATAGCATAAGGCCTTTAAAATAAAAAGATTTAATTTAAAATTTTTTTACAAACGTGAAATGCAATGATTTGGGCAAACCCTAACACATTTATAGCAGTTAATGCACTTCGTTTCATCAATAACAGGAACGCCATCTTTAATGCTGATTGCTCCTGTTGGGCAAATCTCAATACAATGATTGCAATGAATGCAACCAACAGAGCAAGAATAATTCTCGCCATGTTTCTTTGTTTTGTTGTTGCAAGCAATAACTGCTCTTTGAGAATAAGGAATTAAGTTAATAAGTTTATTTGGGCAACTCAAAACGCAGTTTCCACAACCAACACAAATTTCAGGGTCAACAAACGCTACCCCATTTTCATTAATCTTAATAGCGCTAAAAGGACAAGCCTTAACACAATCCCCACATCCAAGGCAAGCATAAGGGCAAGTTTTGCATCCGCTATGCAAGTTATCTTGGCTTAAACAAGAATTGTTGCCAACATAATCATATTTTGTTTTACAATTTTTTCCACCCTTACATTTAACAAAAGCAATTTGTTTAACGTTAGCAATAGCGTCACCCAAAAATGAACCATCAATTTTTGCCTTGTTTTCAAAAGAAACAAGTGGGCAGTCTTCTGCCTTTGCTTTTCCGTTAACAATATCTTCAGCAAGTTTAGAACAATATTCCCTTCCACACGCTCCGCAGTTAACCCCTGGAAGCCATTTATTAACAACTTCAAGCGCTTCGCTGTTTGGTTTTTTCTTTTTAACAATTAAACTGATTAAGAAAACTGTTAAAAAGATTATTAAACCAAGCGCTAATGAAACTAAAATAACAATCCAAAAATCCATAATTTCTCCTATTTTAAATAACGAAAACAGCTAATCCTATTATTGAAAGTAATAATAAAACTAATGGCAATCCTCTCATATATTTTGGAGCCAAAGTGCCATTAAGTTTAAAGTAAGCGCCATAAATAATAAAGTTAACAATAGTAAACCCTAATCCATAGAAAAGGAATGTTAAAACAGTATCAACGATTGCCAAAGTTAAATCAAAGCTTAAAACAATAGCAAGAATTGAAACAAACATAAACATAAAAGTATAACTTTTTTCATAGATAAAGAACACTTCTTTGTTTATTGCCTTTAAAATATAATAAGCAACAAAATTAAAGATGCCCGTTAATAAAACTAAAACGATTAGTCTTAAAAATTCAACGCCAAAAGGCTTTAAAACATAGTTATATAACAAATAGTAAGAAAGGCCTGATAAGGTTAAAACTATTGCAAAAATCAAACTAATAAGCCCGGTATAAGCAAAACTACGCTTATTCGCTAAAAGCAAAGGAACTCCAAATCCGTTGCAAACGCAAACGTTAGAAGTAACAGTGCAAACAAGCAATATTTGTAAAATATTATTCATGTTGCCCTCCTTTTCCGTTAACGTTAGAGTTTGATTTGTCAATTAGTTCGCTAACGCCAAAGTTTTCAACTTCGCTGTCATTAACAACTTTAACACGCTCTTCATTTCTTTCAGCATTTAATTTCATCTTATATTTAGCAACTAATAAGTCATATTGCTCTTTCTTTTGAGAGATATTAAGCCAATAAGCATTCATAAATGCAGTAAGTAATGCTAAAATTAAGAACTTCCCGCTCATACTAGTTAAATAAGCAAGAGTCGGAAATCCTGTTTCAATTCCCCAGAACGTTCCTAAACCAAAAACTTCAACAACTATTGAAACAAGAGTTATTAAAAGTAAGAAGCAAGGAACTTGAATCATAATCTTAAAGAAATAATGGCTAATTTCATTCTTAGAGTTGTGATAAATAAGATTAAGCCCTAAAATTCCGGCTGAAACAGAACAATATAAAATTTTGTCACCTGCTTTAGCAAAAATGCTATTAGGGAAAATTGTGTAAATATAAGTTAGGGCTGTTGTTAGCGCAGCAACAACAACCATATAAACAAAGAAAGTTAAGTTTCTATCAGTTATTTTTTCCATTATTGAAACAATGCTTGCACTGATAATATAAACAACGCCAACAAGCAACGCAAGAAAAACAACTTCATTAACTGAGTTGGTTATGCTTAAAATTGGTAAGCATGATAAAGCAACAACAAAAACAGGGTTAACAGCGCTCTTATTCATTTGCTCCCTCCCCAAAATAGTGTGGTCTTATAACCCTGTCAAGAAGTGGGCTTAAGCAGTTAACGCAAACAAGAAGCGCTAAAATTGCCATATCTCCGCCACCACTATATTTAATAATTAGGCTTGCGCCAACGCCAAAAATAATTGCATAAATAAACTGCCCAAGCGTTGTGTTAGGGCTGGTTGAAAACTCTGTTAACATAAACGTTGTAACAAATAAGAAGTTACCAGAGAATAAATAAGGCAAGATATATTCATAGTTAAATTGGTTAATAGCAAACGTCATTAAAACAAAACTAACAACTGCTATAATAGGAATTTTAATTCCAACTGAATGAGTTGCAATTAAATAGATTAACGCAACTGCAACAACAGCAAGACAAACGCAACCAATTGATGCGCTTATTTGACCTTTTAAACATCTGATGATATTAAAGTCAGCAATATTGTTTTCAAGAAGCGCTCCATAAGGGTTTCTCATAAAACCTGAGCCTGAAACTCTAACAAAAAGGTTTGCACCTTGGCTAAAAATAATGCCAACAAAAAGCGCTCCCCCAGCACTTGCATTAACAATATGGTTTTCATTTTTACCAAAAACCATTTTGCAAACAATAATGCTAAACGCCATAGCAATAACAGGAACATAAAGTGGGGTTTTATAGCCAACCAAACAAGTAAATGTTATTGAGCAAATCAAGACTTCAAGAAAATCAACTCTTATTTTTTCATAACAAACAATGTTATAAAGAAGTTCAAAAACCAAAGCGCTTGCTAACGCTATTCCTAAAATATAAAGCGCTTGCCAATTAGTCATAACAAGACCAACAACAAAAACCATAATGAGCATTATAAGTTTTTGCTCTTTGATAAAGTTAACGCTGTTAGCACTTTTTACAAAAGGAGAATGAGTAACTTTAAATTGATTCATTACATTGTCCTCCTTTGTTTAATTGCTTGCGCAGTATCAGATATTCTTTGACTTAAATGCCTTTTTGCTGGGCAAACATAAGAGCAAACCCCACAATCAATGCAAGAAAGAACGCCATATCTTTTTGCCCTTGCAAAATCTTTGTTTATTGCAAAGTTATCAATCATCATTGGAGACAACTTAATTGGACATCTTGCGTTGCAACGACCACAGTTTATGCAGTCTCTTTCTTTAAAGTTTTCATCATTCCACTTATTTGAGAATAACGTTGAAACAGATAAAGGAAGCCCAACGCTCGTGTCACATTGGCTTATTCCGTTAAAGGTTCCGCCAATTGAATATTGCTTAAATAATTCCTTATTCTTTATATCAACGCTTGCAAAAACATTTTGAGGAACTAACCCATTTTTAACAAGATAAACACCTTGGTTTTTAAGGTTGTTTCCAGCAATAGTATAAACTGCTTCGGTTGTTGGTAAGTTATCATAAACTGCCCTATAAAAATTTAAGCAAGTTTGGGCGTTTTCAATGAAAACTCCCTTATCGCTAACAGGAACGCTTACTGCAATCGTTTTCTTTAAAACTTTTTTAGTTAACAAATGGTCTTCATCATTAGGATAAACCTTGCTAACCGTAACAAAACTAACCTGATTAGTTTTCATATCAGATTTGTTAATTTCATCTAAAATAGCATCATAAATTTTTTGATTTGTTGACTTGCTAACCGCTTTTGAGCCAACAAAAATAAGTTTAACCGCAACGCTAACTTTAAAATAGCAAAGCGCGCCAAGAGCAACCTCTTTAGCATAATCTTCAGCTATCTTTAAGTTACTAACACAATATGGGTCACTATCAAACAACTTAACAATAAGAGTTCTAGCACCAATCGTGTTAGGGTTAATATATTTATGATAACTAGGATATCTTTTCCCCCAGTTATCAAAAGACCCACTTTCAATAAGCCTTCCGAAAAGGTTATTGTTGTCACGATTTTCAAGCGGCCTAAAATATAAAAGAGAATCTTTATGTGCTGGTTCTATTTCAACATTTAAACAATTCTCACCAAGAGAATTAACTTTGTCTTTAATGCTAACAACAGCACCAGAACAAGGGCTATAAACAAACCCACTTGTTTCATCACTAGGAGCGCCAATAACCGTTCCCCTTTTGATTAAATCACCAACGATAACCAAAGGCTTACTTTCGCTTCCTGCTCCACTTTTTAGCGGAACACAAAAATTAGCAGAACTCTTAATTTCTGCTATTTTGGCTTTTGCTAATGAATTAGTTATTCCGCCTAGTTTAATACCACGCGTTAAGGCTTCAATCAATGCTAAAATCCCCCACTCTTAACAAGGTTATTTTAGCAAATTTTATTAAATTCGGCAACTAAATTTAGCCCTTATTTAATTTATTTTTATTTTTAATATTAAGTTTATGTAAAACTATTTGTTTTATAAACAAAAACAACCCAACGCAAATCAAGAAAATACCGAAGATTAAGTGAAGTGTTTGACTTTCAATTTTTAACGAAAAAATTGACCCAATTAAGCTAACAATAACGCCGGGAATTATTATAAACCAAACGCCCTTAAAATCTATTAATTTTTTCTTGCTGTAAACTATTAAAACAACTATTGCTAGCGGAATAAAAACTAACAAATTAACGCTTTGGCTAAGCTTTTGACTAACCCCACAAAATAAGGTTAAAAGTGGAATTAAAACAGTTCCCCCGCCCATTCCCATTCCGGCAACAATTCCGCTAAAAATGCTGACTAAAAATATTAAAAAAACTGTCATAAAACCAAAATTTCAACCCCTGCAATAATTATTAAAATGCTAAAAATATAAACAATAACATCACTTTTAAACCTAGCAAGCGCAATCGTTCCAATAAGTGCCCCAATAAGTGAGCCAATCAGTGATGGAATAAAAACTTTATAATCA
>JAILMD010000023.1 GCA_024692805.1 bacterium
TAAATCATCATATACTTTACGTTCTACTAAATTATTCATATTTTTCTCTCCAATTTACGTTTTGATTATATCAATAATAGTATTAAATGTCAATATTAGCCTTATTTTTTCTATTCGTCTGACATATTACTACAAAAAAAGAAGATCGTTTGATCTTCTTTCTAATATTATTTTTTAGGTGAAATCTTACTCATTCCGCCCATATACATTCTGAGTGGTTCAGGAATTTTAATTGAACCATCAGGCATATAGTTGTTTTCAAGAAATGCAATTAACATTCTTGGCGGAGCAACAACGGTATTATTAAGCGTATGCGCTAATTGATTTCCTTTTTCGCTTTTAAATCTTATTCCAAGACGTCTAGCTTGAGCATCACCAAGATTAGAGCAACTGCAAACTTCAAAATATTTTTTCTGACGTGGGCTCCACGCTTCAATATCACAGCTCTTAACTTTAAGGTCAGCAAGGTCACCACTGCAACATTCAAGCTGTCTTACAGGAATATCCATTGATCTAAATAAATCAACAGAAAGTTTCCACATTTTTTCATACCACGCTTTGCTTTCTTCTGGCTTACAGATAACAACCATCTCTTGCTTTTCAAATTGGTGAACTCTATAAACGCCACGCTCTTCAATTCCGTGAGCGCCAATTTCTTTTCTAAAACATGGTGAATATGAAGTTAATTTTAATGGAAGATCGTTTTCTTTAATAATTGTGTTTTTAAAGCGGCCAATCATTGAGTGCTCACTAGTTCCAATCAAATAAAGGTCCTCACCCTCAATTTTATACATCATATTTTCCATTTCAGTAAAGCTCATAACTCCGTTAACAACGTCGCCATGAATCATAAATGGAGGAATAACGTAAGTAAAGCCATTATTAATCATATAATCACGTGCGTAACTTAAAATAGCGCTGTGAAGCCTTGCGATATCGCCAACAAGATAATAAAACCCTGTTCCGCTTGTTACCCTTGCTGAATCAATATCTAGCCCACCAAGACGCTCCATAATATCTGCGTGATAAGGAACTTCATAATCAGGAACTTTTGGATCACCAAAACGCGCAACTTCAACGTTAAAGTTATCATCTTTCCCAATAGGAACACTATCGTCAATGATATTAGGAATAGTTAGCATTATCTTTTTAAGTTTTTCTTCAAGTTCAACTTGCTTTGCTTCATCTTTTGAAATTTTATCGTTAATCGCTGAAACTTCATTTTTTAAAGTATTTGCTCGCTCACTATCTTTATTGCGCATACAGATGCCAATTTCAGCGGATTTTTGATTTCTTTCACTGCGAAGTTGTTCGCATTCATTTTTATATTTTCTAATTTTTTCATCAAGATCTTTTGCTTCGTCAACTAAAATAAGTTTTTCATCTTGAAATTTCTTTTTAATATTGTTTTTTACTAATTCTGGGTTTGTTCTAATTAAATTTATGTCTATCATAGGTCTTCTCCATTATTTGTTATTTTATCATCAATTAAATTATTAAACTGTTCCTCAGTTACCTTAGTAACTTTTTTAGGAGCAGGTTTTTGTTCTTCAGGCTTAATCATAGCCTCGGGATGCTCTTTAATATAATCTTTTATTGCTGTTGTTGCAAGAGTATCACATCTATTATTAAATTCATTATCTGCATGCCCTTTTACTTTAATAAAGGTTACACTATGGGTTTTAGTTAAATTAAATAATTCTTCCCAAAGGTCTTTGTTTTTAACTTCATCATTACTAGCATTTCGCCAATTATTTTTTTGCCATGAATCAAGCCAACCTTGGCTAAACGCATTAACAACATAGGCTGAATCGCTATAAAGATTAACGTTACAAGCTTCTTTAAGCGCTTTAAGGCCCATAATTGTTGCCATTAATTCCATTCGGTTGTTTGTTGTTTTAGGTTCAGCGCCGCTAAATTCTTTAAAGAAATCGCCCATTAAAATAACAACTCCCCAACCTCCAACGCCTGGGTTTCCGGAGCACGCCCCATCAGTATAAATATCTAATGTAAACTTTTCGTTCATAATTAAAGTATAATTCTAACTATTAAATAAGTCAATAAAAAAGTAGGCTTAACGCCCACTTTATATTTTGGCAGGGGTGGAAGGAATCGAACCCTCCTCAGGAGTTTTGGAGACTCTTATTCTACCGATGAACTACACCCCTTCATCGCTTGATTATGTTAGCATTTTTCAAGCGAGTTTGTCAACTAAATAACGAATTAATTACATACTTTTATCGTAAGATTCATATTTCATTGATTTTAATAACTCAATAATTGATTTATTTTGGCTTTGCGCTAATTCTAAAGCACCTTTTTGCAACTTTTCCATCCTATCATTTGCGTGTTGAAGATAATTATTACTTCTATTTGGTAAATTTGATAAATACTTGATAATTATATCCATATTAATCTCATTTTTACAATATCTTTCGCAATCTTCATATCTATCAAAATAATCAGTTACATTTTCGTAGGCATTAGTGCAAATTCCATCTTCATTACACTTATAACTAACTATTCTCAAATCTTCTTGCGTCCAAAATGGAACAACTGAATATTCAATATCAATTTTACCATCACTTAAGTAGTTTAGGTGTTCGCCAATTAAATATGCCATAACAGGAACGGCAACATAAGCAATTTCATCAACTGAGCCATCAGCATTAAAAACTTCTGGACAATATAAAACTTCAGGAATAAAAACTCTTTTTAAATCTAAATTAATTACTGGTTTATTTTCTTCGTTTTCCATAATTACTCCTAATTATTTTTCAAGCTGTCTGGCAGCGTTTTTGCGAGCAGAGCGAATTTGCTTGCAATAATTTAAAGCATTTTTTGTTTCTTCTATTTGCTTTGATAACATTTCTTGGCTAATGGTTTTTATTTCGTCAATACTTCTATCACTAAAAACACTAAACCAGCCTTTAATTATTCTCTTGTTGATTTGGTCACAAGCCTTATTACAAGGCGTTAAAGTTTTAAAAACTTCTTTAACCCTATAAACTTTATCACCAAGTTCACAGTTGTATAAAACAGGCACGTCATCAATATTATCATTAGCATTAACAACATAATAAACCCATGAATCAGTTTTATTATCATATTCACAGCCAACAACATCAACACAGATTGGAACAGCAACAAGAGGCAATGGCCCAACGCCATCAACCGAATCAGGAACGATATATGGAATATATTGATTTTCTAAATTCATTACCTACCCCTTAATCATTATGATCGTGGTGACAATCGCAATCATCACAATCACAATCGTCATCTTCTTCATCATCAAGCCCAGCAAGTTTATAAAACTCATCAACACTCGCGCCTGTTGAATCAACTTTATCAATTTTTATATCAACATAACCTTTATCGTCAGTTTTATATTCATCAACGCATTTACCGCAGTTATCGCAAAGTTTATCTGGGTCAATATCACAAATAAAACATTCCCCGCAATGAACGCATTTTGCTTCGTCGTCTAAAACACAAACCTTTCTATCTTTAGTTAGAGTTTTGATGAGTTCATCTAATTTTTTCTTATCAGCTTGATTCAGACGACACATGTTACATTATAATTAATATAATTTCAAGTGTTCTAAAAAATTTTAATAAAACTTTAAACAAATGGTTGCATTTTTATTTTTAATATGTTATATTATTGTCAGGAGAAAAAGTTATGAGTTATAAAACTGAAGCAAAACTTATGAAAGTTTTAGATTATATCTGTGATTATTCTGACGAGAAGGGTTTTCCCCCAACCGTTCGTGAAATTGGAAAAGAGTTAGGAATTGGTTCAACTGCAACTGTTTCTTATTATTTAACTAAACTCGCTGATGGTGGGTTTATTAAAAAAGCCGATTTTAAAAATAGATGTCTTGAAGTTATTTATAACCCTAATCGCCCATCTCGCCTTGGAATTCCTGTTGTTGGAAAAGTTGCCGCTGGGCTTCCTATTACTGCTATTGAGAATATTGATGATTACGTTAGTTTGCCTTCTAACATATTCAACACTAATGATGATTTATTTATATTAAACGTTACTGGCGAAAGCATGATTAACGCCGGAATTTATGATGGCGATAAAATTATTGTTAGAAAACAGAGCGATGCTAAAAACGGCGATAAAGTTATTGCCCTTATTGATGATAGCGCAACGGTTAAAACTTTTTATAAAGAAAATGGTCATATTAGGCTTCAACCTGAAAATGATACAATGGAACCAATAATTGTTCCTGATTGCCAAATCTTAGGAATTGTTGTTGGCTTAATTAGAAAATATTAATTTTTCAAGGAGTTTTTATGGGCTATAAAAAATTAGTTAGAGATAAAATTCCAGAAATTATTATGCGTAATGGTGACCATCCTATCACTCGCATTTTAAATAATGATAATTATATTAAAGAGTTAAATATAAAACTTAAAGAAGAATGTGAAGAATACCTTTCAAGCGGTGAAGTTGAAGAACTTGCCGACCTTGAGGAAGTTTTAAGGGCAATTCTTAAAACCAAAAAGGTTACCTATGAAGAGTTTGAAAAAATTAGATTAGAAAAAGTTGAAAAACGAGGCGCTTTCGAAAAAAGAATTTATCTTGAAGGCGTTGAAAAAGAAAATTAAGCAAAAAAATAGGGTTCGCCCCTATTTTTTTATTTCATTTTATTCAGCAGCCTTAACTCTTGCTTCAAGCTCTTTATCTTCAAATGGAAGAAGATCAAGAACTTCCTTAATTTGCTCTGCAGCATATTCCATTTGTTCTTTGGTGTGAGTTGCAGTGTAACTAGTTCTAAGCAAACTTTGGCCAACAGGAGTTGCTGGGCTTATAACTGGGTTAACGTAAACTCCCCTTTCCATAAGCATATTACAAGCAGCAAACGTTCTGTTATCTTCATAAGTATAAATTGGAATAATTGGGGTTTCAAAGCCTGTATCAATAATTTTAACGCCTTTATCTTTAAGAAGTTGCCTCATATATGCGCTAATATCTCTAAGGTTTTGAACCCTTTCTGGTTCAGCCTCTAATAATTCAAGCGCTTTTCTCGCGCAAGCAACGCTAGCAGGAGTAATAGATGCGCTAAAGATAAATGGACGGCTATTATGTTGAATATAATTAATAACTTCGCTTGAAGCAGCGCAGAATCCGCCAAGACTTGCAAATGATTTTGAGAAAGTTCCCATAATTATATCAACTTCGTCCTCAAGGTCAAAATGTTCGCCAGCTCCCCTACCTGTTTTTCCTAAAACACCAATTCCGTGGGCCTCATCGAGCATAAGCCTTGCGCCATATTTCTTTTTTAATTCAACAAGTTTTGGAAGATTACAAATTTCACCGGTCATTGAGAAAACGCTATCAGTAACAATTAAAATTCCTTTATCTTCAGGAACAGTTTTTAATTTTTCTTCAAGGTCTTCCATATTGCCATGTTCATATCTTATCATTTGAGCATAACTAAGCTTTATTGCATCATAAATGCTGGCGTGATTTTCTTTATCACAAAGAATAACATCATTTCTTCCGGCAATAGCACTAATAATTCCTAAGTTAGTTTGAAAACCTGTGCTCATCGTTATGCAGGCCTCTTTATGTAAGAAATTAGCAAGCGCTTTTTCTAACTCGATATGAATATCAAGCGTTCCGTTTAAAAACCTTGAACCACTATTTCCTGAACCATATTTTTTAAGGGCTTCAACTCCGGCTTCAATAACCCTTGGATCACTCGTAAAACCAAGATAGTTATTGCTTCCTATCATAATGGTTTTATGACCTTCCATAATCATTTCAGTGTTTTGACCACTTTGAGCGGCGTGAAAATAAGGATAAAGCCCCTTTTCTTTTAAGAGCTTAACCCTGTCAAAATCTTTACATTTCTTAAATAAATCCATAATTAACTTCCTTTTGTGGTATTTTAATTATACAACCAATATTTCGTTTTTCAAAACAAAATATGGCTTAATTTGTTATTTTTAGCGTTTTTAAGAGCATTTTATCGGCTAAACTGACCCTAAAACTATCATTACACTTAGAAATTGCCTTATTATTAACAAACTTATTAAACTTAGCATTTTGCCAAAATTTGATTGTTATATCACGTTGTTTAACCATTGCTTCGCATATAACCCACGCATAACACATATTAACGTAATATTCTTTTTCGTCTTTGTTTTCTTCAATAATTTTTAAAATCTTTTCAGTTAAACTAGCATCCCCTACTAGTTTTAAGAAAATAACTGCCCCTAGTCTTCTTCCAAAGGTTAAATCAGATTTTAAAAGTTCAAGACTAAAATTATAATAAGTTAAGGTGTTTTTAGGTTTAATTTTAACTTTAAATGTGTCAGTTGCTTCCCAACTATCCATAGTAGGTATTAATTTTAAAATAGCATGCTTTTGCTCATTAAAATCTTTAATAAGGCTAACAATTCTAACGGCAATTAAAAGTTCTTCGCCAAATACAACGTTTAAAACATTTAAAAAACTTTGATAATTGCCTTTTGCTATTTCTTTAGCGATTTTAACCTGAGTTGTCGCAGGAATAGCAAGCATATCATAATTTGTTTGAGCAATTCGCTTTGACCACATCCTATCATTATCACTTTTGGCAAAAGTTAAAAGATATTCCCTAAATTCATTATAATCTTCTTTATTCCAATTATTCTTTATTAATTCCATTGTTTTATCCTTGATTTTTAAGCAAGTAAAGTGCTGCAATTTTAACGTGCTCATAAGTTAAGCCGCCTTGCATATAAGCAATATATGGCGGTTTAATTGGACCATCACAAGAAAACTCAATGCTACTTCCTTGAATAAATGTTCCGGCAGCCATAATAACTTTACTAGTATACCCTGGCATATCCCACGGCTCAGGGCGAACAAAACTATCAACAGGGCTAATTGATTGAACAGTTTGAATAAATGAAACCATTTTCTTTTCATCATTAAATTTGATCGTTCTAATTAAATCTTCAGGAACCTTATCTGTTTTAGGGCTTGTTTTAAAGCCACAGTATTCTGCAACCTTACCAAGAAGTAAATTGCCTTTAATTGCCCCACTAACAACGTGAGGAGCAATAAACAAACCTTCAAAATAAGGAACATACGAGCCAGCATAACTTCCAACCTCGCCACCTAATGAAGGGCAAGTTAACCTGTTATAAATCTCGTTTATATATTTTTCTTTTCCAGCAATATATCCGCCTGTTGGGGCAATTCCCCCTCCAATATTTTTAATTAATGACCCAGCAATAATATCGGCGCCAACCTCTGTTGGCTCTTTTGTTTCACAAAATTCACCATAGCAGTTATCAACCATAAATATTGCGTTAGGGCAAACTTCTTTAAGCGAACTTATAACTTCGCCGATATAGTCAACGCTAAGAGAATTCCTTGTTGAATAACCCCTTGACCTTTGAAGGTAAATTAGTTTTGGATTAAGTTTTTTAGCTAACTTCTTACTTGCGGTTAAATTAACCTTACTTCCAATCATTTCAACCTTATTAAAACTAATTCCAAAGTCGGCTAGTGAGCCATTGCCCCTTTTTAAGATTGAATCCATAAGAGTGTCATAAGGGTCGCCTGTTACGCTAATAAAATTATCACCTGGCCTTAAAACCCCGCTTAACGCAAGATAAATAGCATGAGTTCCGCAGGTTATTAGTGGGCTAACTATTGCGCCTTCAGTTTTAAAAACTTTAGCATAAAGTTCATTTAATTTTGGCCTAGCAAGATCTTCATAGCCATAACCAGTTGAACTAGCAAATTGGCTTAATGCAACTCTTGCCTGGGCAAAAGCATTTAAAACTTTTTGCTGGTTAAATAAAGCAACATCTTCAATTTGCTTAAACTTTGATCTTAATTTACTTTCAATAAGGTCAATAGTTTGTTTTGCCTTAATCTCTTCCATAAATAAACTCCTTGCTTTTTGCTAAAATATTATCAAAAATAGGTTCAACAAAAAGCGCTCCATTTGACTTTTTAAACCAAGTTAATTGGCGTTTTGCATAATTCCTTGAATGTTGCTTAATTAGGTTTATTGCCTCATCTAAGGTTGATTTTCCGGTTAAATAATCATAAATTTCGCGATAACCAATTCCGGTTAAGAGCGGGCTGTTTTCATTTAGTCCGTTGTTTTCAATTAAACCTTTAACCTCACCAACTAAGCCATCTTTAACCATTAAATCAACCCTTTGGTTAATTCTATTGTAAAGAAGTTCCCTATCAACATTTAAAACAAAATAAAGATAATCATATTTTGAGTTATTACTTTTGGTTAGTTCGCTCTTTTTCTTACCTGTTGTTTTATAAATTTCAATCGCTCTTAAAATTCGATCAGTTTGATTATAGTGAATTAATTTTGCTGATTCAGGGTCAATTTTATTAAGTTCTTCCCAAAGAGCAAGATTTCCATTTTTATTTTTAAATTCGAGCAATTTAATTCTTAAATCTTCATCACGCTCGCTTCCAGAAGTTAGCGGAAATAATAATGAATTAATATAAAGCCCTGTTCCCCCAACAATAATAGGAACTTTCTTTTTAGCAATAATTTCATCAATGGCCTTAGTTGCGTCTCTAACAAAATCGCCCGCGCTATAACCTTGGTTTATATCAAGAAAATCAATAAGATGATGAGTTACTCCCGCCATCTCTTCTTTTGTTACTTTAGCAGAACCAATATCAGCGCCTTTATAGATTTGAACTGAATCAGCGCTTATTATCTCTCCATTTAACTCTTTAGCTAGTTTTACGCTTATGCTGGTTTTCCCAACAGCCGTTGGCCCAGCGATTATTATAATTTTTGGTTTCATTAAACTATCCTTTTAAACCATTTATCCATTTCATTTTTAGTTATTCTTACAACAATTGGCCTTCCATGTGGGCAAAACAAAGCGACTTTTTCTTTGCCAAGCATTGAATAAAGTTTTTCAATTTCACCTTCGCTTAAATCATAACCACCTTTAATTGCGCTCTTGCAAGCAAGTTGCATTAACTCATCTTTAACTAAATCACTATTTTTAAAACTAGGGTTAATTCTAGTTTCTTCTAGGAACTTGCCAAAAAACTCATTAAAATCAATTCCTGAAACAATAGCAGGCACTTCGTCAATTTTATAAGTGTTATCCCCAAACTCGCTAATATTAAATCCTATTGAATTAAGTTTATCAAGCTGACTTTCAATTAGTGGTTTTTCTTGAGAATTAACCGTTACTATATATGGCGCTAAAAGTGGCTGAATAACAAGCTCATCATTTTCAGCCTGCGCTTTAAATTTCTCATAAAGCAATCTTTCGTGAGCGGCATGTTGATCAATAAGAAACATGTTCTTATCGTCTTCTAAAATTAAGTAAGTGTTAAATACCTTCCCTACATTAACTATCGTTTTAGGAACTTCAAGAGCGGTTTGCTCACTACTAACCTTATTAAATCTCTCTTCTTTTTCAACATTGGCAAGTTTTTCAAGAAGATTACTTCCTAAACCAAAACCATCAGCAACACCACGCTGACTATTTTCGTTCATATAGAAAACTGATTCTAGATAACTTTCACGTGTCTTTTGAATTTCATCAACCTTTTTAGGTTGTTCTTCTTCAACTATGTCATCAGTGTTACCAAACCCAAAACTCATAGTTGAAATTTCGCTAGCCTTTTCTTCAGTTATTAAATTAGCAGGAGTAACGTTTTCTTTAAATGGAGTAACACTAGCGATGCTATCAAGCGTGTTAATTGCGTCAAGCGTTGCGTTATAAACGGCGCCATAAACCATTTCCCCATTAGAAAACCTAACTTCTAGTTTATTAGGGTGAACATTAACATCAACAAGGTCAGTTGGAATATCAATATAATAAACAAAGAAAGGATATTGCCTTTTCATTAAAAATCCATCAAGTGCGTTGGCTACAGCAGAACTTATTTGGAAAGAATTGATAAACCTTCCGTTGATTATAATTGTTTGATAAGTTCTGTTTGGTTTATTTAGGCTAGGCTTACCAAGAAAGCCGTGAATTTTTATTAATTTATCATAGTTAACATTAAGCGTTTCATTTAATGCAGTTTTTCCGTAAATTGCAAACAAAGCATCTTTCTCGCCATGACCACTACTTTCATAAATTAGTTTTCCTTCACTAAGATATCTAAAAGCAACATTTGGGTTAGCTAAAATTAGTTTAGCAACAAGGCTCGTTATTTCGCCTTCTTCGCTTTTTTCTTTCTTTAAGAATTTGGCGCGCGCTGGAACGTTATAAAATAAATCTTCAACGGTAACGATTGTTCCGTTATTAGCGCTAGCAACTTCTGGCTCGCAAATTTGCCCAGCGGTTCCGGTTATTTTATATGCTTCATTTTGCTCACTTGGTTTACTAACAATTGAAATATGGCTAACAGCACAAACTGAAGCAAGCGCCTCACCTCTAAACCCAAGAGTAAAAATTGAGTTGAGATCTTCTTTTGAAGCAATCTTACTTGTTGCGTGAGGTAAAAAGGCTTTTTTAAGTTCGCCTTTTTCAATGCCTGTTCCGTTATCTGAAACAACCATTTTCTTTATTCCGCCACCATAAATTTCGATTGAAATAATAGTTGACTTAGCATCAATGCTATTTTCAACCAATTCTTTTATAACGCTAGCAGGGCGTTCAACAACTTCGCCAGCGGCAATTAAATTATAAACTGAGCTGTCTAAAACATTAATTTTGCTCATAAGTTCTCCTTTTATTTCTTTTGAACTTTATCTACTAAGTTTTGAAGCGTTCCAAATGCCATAAGTGGTGAAATAGTGTTCATATCCATTTCTCTTAAAACATTAATTACTTCAGTTGCATAAGGGTCAATAGTTGGTTTTGTTACCCCATCAATTTGCGTTTCTATATTAACGCTAGAACTGTTTTCAGTTGCACTCAAAATTACTTTAGCGCGATTAACTAATTCATCAGGAAGCCCAGCAAGGCTAGCAACTTCAATACCAAAACTACGGTTTGCGCTTCCCCTTGCAATCTTATGTAAGAAAACAACGCTATCTTTTAATTCTTTAACGAGCATTCTGTAATTTTTTACGCCAACAATTTTGCCTTCAAGTTCAATAAGTTCGTGATAATGAGTTGCAAAAAGCGTTTTGGCTTTAATATGGCCAGCAATATATTCAATAATTGCATAAGCAATGCTCATTCCATCAAACGTTGAGGTTCCCCTTCCAACTTCATCTAAAATTAAAAGGCTTTTATCTGTTGCGTTTTTAATAATATTAGCAACTTCGCTCATTTCAACCATAAATGTGCTGTTACCAAAGGCTAATTCATCACTAGCGCCAATTCTCGTAAAGATTTTATCTGTTAGGCTGATTTTTGCGCTCTTAGCAGGAACAAAGCAACCCATATGCGCCATTATAACGATTAATGCAACTTGCCTCATATAAGTGCTCTTTCCGCCCATATTTGGGCCGGTTATAATTAAGATGTTATTCTCTTCATTATCTAAAAGCGTGTCATTATCAACAAACTCATTAGATGGCATCATTGTTTCAACAACAGGGTGTCTTCCGCCAATTATTTCAATGTTTTTAATTTTTTCATTAATTTCAGGGCGAACATAATTATGTTTAACGCTAACTTTAGCAAGCGACAATATCGCATCAATGTTAGCAATAGCATCTGCTGTTTTTATAATCTCATTTATGACAGAATATAACTTTGTTTTAATTTCTTCATAAAGTTTAAGTTCAAGTTCAAGAGCGTCATGAGAACCTGTTAAAATCATCCTTTCGGCTTCCTTTAACTCAGGGGTCACATATTTTTCAGCGCCAAGCGTTGTTTGCCTTAACTGATATTCAGGCGGAACAAGTTTAAGTTGGCTCTTTGTTACTTCAATGTAATAACCAAAAACTTTGTTATATGAAATTTTTAGGTTTTTAATTCCCGTTCTTTCTTTTTCAGTTTTCTCAAAGTTGCTTACCCAATCATAACCAAGTTTTGCAACATTTCTTATCTTATCTAATTCATCGTTAAAGCCGCTTAAAATGAATCCGCCATCTTTATAGTTTACAGGTGCCTCAACATTAAACGCAGATAAAAGCATATTCTTTATTTCATCAAGAGGATTAAGTTTGTTTTTTAACTCGCTTAAAAGATCGCAATTTGTTTTAGATAAAACGTTTTTAAGGTTAGGAATTTTAGCAAGCGTTGAACCAAGGCTAAAACAATCTTTAGGCGTTATAGTTTTTGTTGCAATTTTGCTTGCAATTCTTTCAATATCTGTTATTCCATCAAGACTGTCGTTTAAATCTTCTCTAAGCGAAACATCACTAAACAATTCGCTAACAGCATCAAGCCTTGCGTTAATCTTTTTACTTGAAGTTAGTGGATAATCAATAAAGCTTCTAATCTTTCTAGCACCCATATTTGTTTTTGTTAAATCAATAAGGCCTAAAAGACTTCCGCGTTTTGTTTTAGTTACGTTATTCTCAACTAATTCAAGGTTACGGCGAGCTGAATAATCAAGTTGAAGAAAATCTTTATCATAATAAACCCTTAAATCTTTAAGGTTAGATAAACTTTGCCTGTAAGTATAACTAAGATATTCGATAAGTGCACCAACAGCGCTGGTTGCGGCTTTCTTTTCTTCAAGATCAAATGATTTTAAAGAAACAACATTAAACTGATCTTTGATTAACTTTGTTGCGTGGCTAAGGTTAAAATAACTATCAGGCAAAACAGTAAAGTTAGGGACAATTCCCCCTTTTACACTAATCAATTTATTTTCAATAACACCAACTTCATCAGACGCTAAAACTTCTTTTGCTCCAAGCGTTGATAAAACATTATCAATTTGGCTAATAGCATTAGCTCCACTAAACTCGCCAACTTCAATAAAGCCTGTTGAAACGTCAGCCCAACAAACCCCATAAACGCCCTTATTAAACGCAAGCGAAACAATATAGTTGTTTTTTTCATCATTAAGGCAATCTTCTTCAACAACTGTTCCTGGGGTAACAATTCTAATTATTCCCCTTTCAACAATGTCGCTTGCCTTGTTTTTATTATTTGGGTCGCTAAGTTGCTCAACAATTGCAACCTTTTTGCCGGCAGCAATTAGTTTAGCAATATAGCCATCACAAGCGTGAAACGGAATTCCGCACATTGGCGCCCTTTCAGCCTGCCCACAATCACGCCCAGTTAGCGTTAATTCCAAAATTTCAGAAGCAACAATGGCGTCATCAAAAAACATCTCATAAAAATCGCCGAGCCTATAAAAAACTATGCAATCAGCGTGTTGCTCTTTAATTGCGTAATATTGTTGCATCATTGGTGATAATTTTTCTTTTATAACTTCCATTTAGTTAAACAATTTCTCCATATAAAACAGTAAGTTTTGCGCTTGTTATTTTAACCTGCTTAAAACTTCCAACAAGGCTGGCGTCGCCTTTTATGTTAACGGTTTTGCCACAATCAAGGCTACCTATAACAATACCTTGTTTTTTAGGGTGAACATCTTCAATCAAAACTTCTTCAGTTCTACCAATATATTTAGAACTAATTTCAGTTGCCATTTCTTGCTCAAGTTTAATTAGCCTAGCAATTCTATCTTTTTTAACGCTTAAAGGAACTTGGCCGTCAAGTTTTTCTGCAACCGTTCCCTTACGCTTGCTGTAAATATAAGTAAAAAGTTGTTGATAACCAACTTCTTTAACAATGCTAAGCGTTTCAAAAAAATCTTCTTCTGTTTCAGTTGGGAAACCAACAATGATATCAGAAGAAAATTCAACTCCACTAATTCTTTCGCGAGCAAGTTTAATAAGATTTAAATATTTTTCGCGATTATAACTTCTGTTCATTAGCTTTAAGATTCTATCACTTCCCGATTGAATTGGAAGATGAAGATAATGACAAATCTTATTTGAAGAAGCAATAACATTTATGACTTCTTCACTTAAATCTTTAGGGTGGCTCGTCATAAACCTAATTCTAAACTTCCCTTCGATTTTATCAATATCGCTTAAAAGCTCAGCAAACGTTCCAAACTTTTCCCTGTTATCATTACCATAAGAGTTAACGTTTTGGCCTAAAAGGGTTATTTGCTTGTAACCAGCATTAACGCACTCACAAACCTCTTTGATTATATCTTCACGTGGCCTGCTAGTTTCACGCCCCCTAACATAAGGAACGATGCAATAAGTGCAGAAATTGTTGCAACCATAACTAATATTGATCCAGGCATTTATTCCACTTGTTCTAATTTTTGGCATACTATCACGCCTCAATATGTCTTGCGGAGCACCAACTTCAATAATTTTTTTGCGCGAATTTAAATATTTTTGCAAAATTTCTCCGAAATCGGCAATGTTATGAGACCCCATAATGATGTCAATAAATGGAAACTTCGCTTTTAGCATCTCAGGGTAATTATCTTGCTGAGTCATGCAACCACATATAGCAATAACCATTTCTTTATTCTTTCTTTTGGCTTGTTTAAGTTCGCCGATATTGCCCATAATTTTTTGCTCAGCGCTTTCTCTAATTGCGCACGTATTAAAAACAACAACGTCACTAATTTGAGGGTTTGTTTCACGCTCGTAACCAAAACTTTCTAAAATGCCAGCGAGTTTCTCGCTTTCGTGAACGTTCATCTGACAACCATAAGTTAAAATGCAATACTTCTTCATAATAATACCTTTAATATAATTATAATTAATTATTAAATTTTTTCAACAATATTTTTATTATTTGTATTGAATAAGACAAAATAAGACAAACTATAATTGTGAAAAATATTGTAGAAAAAGATAAGAAAAAACACTTTTCTTTTAAAAAACTATTTATATTTAGCCTAGCAATTTTGCTTGTTATTTTAATATCTTTTATCGCCTATTTTTTTAGCGTAACAAGTTCTGTGACCCTTAACATTAGCGCACTCAATGAATATGCTGGCGGCGAAATTAAATTAGTAACACAGTCGGGAAAACCTATTAACTCAAAGTGTTTTAACAATAGTGTTAATGTTAGCATCGATGAAATTAGTGACGATGTTAAAAACGCCTTTATTTCTATTGAAGACAAGGCTTTTTATAACCATAATGGAATTAACCCAAAAAGAATAGTTGGCGCAATTATTGCTAACATTAAAAGCGGGAAAAACAGTCAAGGCGCTTCAACAATAACTCAGCAACTTATTAAAAACAGCCAACTAACTAACGAAAAAACTTTAAACAGAAAATTAAAGGAAATTAAACTCGCTCTAAACCTAGAAAAGCTTTATTCAAAAGACAAAATTTTAGAAATGTATCTTAACACAATTTATTTTGGCAATGGTTGTTATGGAATTGAACAAGCAAGTTTATTCTATTTTTCAAAAAAAGCAAGTGAACTTACGCTTAACGAAGGCGCAATGCTTGCTGCGATTATTAACGCTCCAGGAATTTATAACCCTTTAACCAACTATGATGCCTGCAAAAAAAGAAAAGATCTAGTTTTAAAGAATATGTTTAATGATGGCTTAATAACCAGAAATGAATATCAAGAAAACATCAATAGCAGCGTTTCAATTAATAAAACCAATTCTGCTAACGCCTATTGTCTTGAAGTTATTAATGAAGCCTGCAATTTACTTAATCTTGACGAAAATCAACTCAAATCTAAAAACTTAACTATTAAAACTAGTCTTGATGAAGAATTGCAAAATGAAATCGCAACAACAATTCTTTCAAACAATTTTTTACCAAAAGAAGATGTTTTAGTTTCATCTATCGTTATAGAAAATAAAACTAACCAAATAATTAGTTTTGCTTCAAACTCACATATGCTTGCTAGTCAAGTTAAAAGAAGCCCTGGATCAATTTTAAAGCCAATTTTAGTTTACGCCCCTGCCCTTGAATCAGGAAAAATTAGCCCGGCTAGCATAATTTTAGATGAAGAAGTTGACTTTAATGGATATCGCCCTCAAAACGCTAATAAACAATATTTAGGTTACGTTAGCGTTAGAACTGCCTTTAAAAAATCACTTAACACGGTTGCGGTTAAGGTTTTAGATATGGTAACAATTGCTAAGGCAAAAGAATTCGCAACCAAACTTGGAATAACTTTTAGCGAAAACGATAATAGCCTTGCCCTTGCTCTTGGCGCAATGGAAAACGGAGTAACAATTTTTGACTTATGTAATGCTTATGTTAGTTTTGCTAACGTCGGAGAATTTGCAAATAATAAAATAATAAGTCAAATAACTGATAATAACGGAAACGTTCTCTACCAGAAAAATTCGAATAAAAACAGAGTTATGTCTGACGCAACAGCCTTTTTAATTACCTCTCTTATGCGTGACACAACGCTAAGCGGAACTGCAATTAGGCTCAGTGACTTACCTTACGCAGTTTATTCAAAAACAGGAACGGTTGGAATAAAAAACTCATCAAACAATAGCGATGCTTATTGCGTAAGTTTAACCAATGACCATACTATTATCACTTGGATTGGCGCTAAAAATAGTGGCGGTTTTTCAGCGAGCATTAATGGTTCAACATATCCAGCAACCATTAACAAAAAAATTCTAGAATCGCTTTATAAAAACGGAAATTACCCAATTGAAATAACTAAACCGGAAAGTGTTGTAAAACTTGATTATGATGCCGTTTTAGCCCAAAATGAGCATATTATAAGGCTTGCTAATCAATTCAGCCTTGATAAAGATAAAACAAGCGATTATTTTAACTCAAAATTCATTCCTGAAACTAGCACAAGGCTTGGTTTTGAGGCTCCAATAATTAAAGCAACTAATGAAGATGGCTTGCCCCTTATAAGTTACCAAACTCAAAAAGGAGCAAGTTATAATCTTTATGCTGAAACAAAAAATGGAGTAAGATTAGTTAATTCGGCTATTGGTGATAATAAAGTTGCCGAAATTTTAGATATTCTTGCTCCAAATAATGAAATTATTGAATATTACTTAACAAGCTCGCTTTATGATGAAACAAAAACGAGCAATAAGGTTAAGTTTTATATTAGTTAATCTTAACTTCTTTAATTGTTTTAATTGCTTCGCTAATAAGATGGTCAACATCAAGTTTACTTTCCTCAGCAATTACTTTATCTAGCCTTGGTTTTGTTAGAGGGTTTTTAGGAAGAAAAACAGTGCAACAATCTTCATAAGGAATTATGCTTGTTTTATAACTATTGATTTTTCTTGCTATTTCAATAGTTTCATTTTTGTCAAACGCAACAAGTGGCCTTAAAACAATACTATCCTTTAAAACGCTCTCAACAACGGTCATACTTTCAATCGTTTGGCTTGCAACTTGCCCTAGTGACTCACCCGTTATAATCATGTTTGTTTGCTCATCTTTTGCTACAATTTCAGCAATTCTAAACATAAATCTTCTAAGAAGTGTTATCATAAAATTAGGGTTACATTTTTTATGTATTTCTTCTTGAATTTTAGTTACGCTAACAACTTTTAAAGTTAAATGGTTATCATATTTTGAAAGTATTTTAGCAAGCGCTTCAACTTTTTCTTGTGCTTGAGGGCTAGTATAAGGAAAACTATGAAAATGAAGGCAAACTAAATTAACTCCCCTTTTTGCCATTAGGTAACCAGCAACAGGGCTATCAATTCCGCCTGAAAGAAGCAAAACGCCTTTGCCAGCAGAACCAACAGGCATTCCGCCCATTCCTATAACTTTCTCAAGATAAATATATGTTTGGTTATTTTCCCTGATATCAACGTTAATTGTGTGATTAGGGTTAAAGCAATCAACGCTAAGGTTTGGGTTATTATCTAAAACAACTCCGCCAAGCATTTTTACTAATTCTGGGCTTTTAATTGGAAAGGTTTTATCAGCGCGGTTGGCTTCAATTTTAAATGTTCCTTTTAAACCTTTTGATAAACTAATAACAACGCTTGAAATTTGGTCATAATTATTAGCGCAAACCGTTGCAAGTGAAAATGAAACAATACCTGAAACATTCTTTAAGGCTTCGCTTATTTTATTCACATTTTTCTCATCAAAACCAGAAAGAATATATCTTCCTGAAGTGTGACCTAAAACTGCGCCAAAAGGATTAACTGCCGCTTTAATATTGCTTACTAATAAGTTTTCAAAAAAGCTACGATTTCTGCCCTTTAAATGGATTTCACCATATCTAATCAAAATTACTTTTTCCATATTTATCCTAATGTTTAATTTTATCAATTTCTTCTTTAATTATTTTAGCAATGGCTTTAGCGTCATAATCATATTGCGCTGAAAATGAAAATCTAACCGCCCCATCAACTTCAATTTTATTTAATCCCATTGATTCAAGCGTAACATTACCACGCTTTTTTGATGAGCACGCTGAACCATTTGCAACCATAATCCCACGTTCGTCAAGAGCATATAAAAGTGCTTCGCCCCTAACGCCATAAAAACTAATGTTTAAAATATAAGGGCTAGTTAGCGTCCCGTTAATTCTGAACTCAATGTTTTGCGCCTTTAACTCGCTAATTAATTCTTCTTTAAATTTACTAACTTTAGCATAGTTTTCATCAAAATTTGTTAGCCCAAGAGTTAATGCAACCATAAAAGCTGAAAATGCTGGGTAGTTTTCTGTTCCGCTAACCAAATCAAATTCTTGCCCGCCACCTATAATAAATGGTTTTAACTTTAATAAATCACGAACATAAAGCGCGCTTGCGCCAATTATTCCGCCAATTTTATGAGCTGAAATCGTATAAAAATCAACGCCAAGGTCATCTAAATCAATCTTAGTTTTTGCTAGCGCTTGAACGCCATCACTAAAAACAAGACAATTAGGGTTATATTCTTTTGCTAATTTAGTTATTCTTTTAATATCAAAGATTTGGCCGGTTTCATTGCTAACATGCATGCAACCAACAAACCTAACGCCCTCTTTAAGTAATTCTTCATAATAATTATAATCAAAGTCTCCGGATTTTGTTAAAGGAATAAATCTAACGTCAGCGCCGTTGTCTTTTAATTTTTTCGCTGGACCTAAAACGCTTGCATGCTCGCCACTAAATATTGCAACAATTCCCTTATTTTTAGGATTAATTGATGAAATAACAAGGTTATTTAAAAGCGTTGCACTAGCCCCAACAACAATTTCACCATTAGATGCGCCGAGCTTTTCTTTAAGCCTTGATTTAAGCATTTCATATTTTTTATGCAAAAGATTAGCGCCTTTATATTTTGCGCCCATATTATAGCCGTTTTCTGCTAAACTTAAATTAAACTCACTAACCGCTTCAGGTAGCGGATGAGTTGTGCTGGCATTGTCTAAATAAATCATAATCATAAGTATTTTATCACCATTAGCGGTTTTTTGCAATAGTTTTAATTTACTAAACTAAACATTTCAGTTAACTCACCTGACTTTAGGAAAGTTTCTGGAATTTCGCCTAGAATAACGCTTTCGCAGATTAAAACTTCACTGTTTGTTAAAACTTTAATAGAACTAAACGGAATTATGACGTTAATATTACAAGAAACATAAAGATAAATTTTGTGTTGAGTTTGGTTAATTCCTGCGCTAATAAACTTGCTTTCAAACCGGCAAGAAACGTCGCCATAAGGATAAACGTTTAATGGGATTTTTGGGCCAACGCCTGCAAGCAGTGGTATTCCACTAAAGGCACCAAGTGGAATTTTTATTGGAACTTTAACCAGTTCGTTAAGCGAACTTATTGTTACCCTTCCTATAAGTTTTGATAACGCGTTTATTTGAATAGAATTTGCCTGAATTAAACTTATTTTTCCACTTGAATCGGTTGTAACATTAACCAAGTCGTCATAGGTTATATTCTGATTCATTGCTTCAGTTATTGCTATATTCATAGCCTTATTAGCGTAAACCTTAACTTGCGCCTGTGTTGTTTCAACTAAAAGCGGTGTTGCAAGTTTAGAAATATATAAATAAAGCAATAAAACAATAAGAAAAAAGACTAGCAAAATTTTCGCTACTCTTTTTCGTCTTCTAAAACTAATCGCTGTTATTGTTTTATATTTAGCCATCAATTAATTTTATGATGACTTAGTATTAATTATTTAGTTTTTCTTTGTTTTTGAGCTAACAAATAGTGCAACTAAGTAACTTAGGCCAATACTAACGGCAATTCCGGCGCTTGTTGCAATAAGCCCACCACTTAACGCACCAAAAAGTCCATTAGTTTTAGCTCCCGTTATTGCGCCTGCTGCTAGCGCGCTTCCAAAACCAGTTATAGGAAGTGTTGCTCCTGCTCCTGCCCATTCGGCTATATAAGAATAGGCGCCAAAACCACCTAAAACTGCGCCAATCATTAAAAATAAAACTAAAATTCTTGCCGAGGTTATTTTAGTTGTTATTATTATAATTTCGCCAATCATACAAATTGCGCCGCCAACAAGCAAAACTTTAAGATACATAAGTAAACTCTCAACCATTAACCTTCTCCTTTAAGTTCATTATTTCAACAACATGAGCAACGCAAGGTATTGTTTCGCCCTGCTGGTTAAGCGTTGTGCTCATTAATGCACCTGTTGCAACTAAAAGCATTTTGTTAATTTCTTTATTTTTAAGCTTCTCAAATAAATAAGAAGAAAAAACAATAGCCGAACAGCCCGCCCCACTTCCGCCTTGAAAAGTTTTTTGCTCGCTATTAAATAAACTATGACCGCAATCCATATAGTTTTGACCTAAATAATAGCCATCTTTCATTAATAAATCTCTTAATATATCTGACCCAAGTTTACCTAAATCGCCTGTTGCTATTATGTCATAATCTCTTGGTATTGTTTTAGTGTCAATAAAAAATGCTTTTAAAACCTGATAGGCGGCGGGCGCCATTGCGGCTCCCATATTTGCTATGTCGCTAACCCCATAATCTGTTACCTTGCCAAAGGCTATTTTTGTTATTTTTGGACCATCACCGCTTCCTAAAATAACACAACCCGCCCCAGTTGCCGTCCACTGAGAATATGTTTGGCGTTGATTACCAAATTCTAATGGGTTTCTATATTGCCTTTCAGCCGCGCTAAAATGACTTCCTGTTAAACATAAAACAGTTTTACCAACTCCTCCGCTCATAAGCCCCGAAGCAAGAGCAAGGCTTTCGCTCATTGTTGAACAAGCTCCATAAACCCCAATTAGTGGAATTTGAAAATCACGCGCAGTATAATTAGTTGAAACAAGTTGATTTAAAATGTCGCCCCCAATCATATAATCAATATCAGTTGGCTTTAACCTTGTTTTTCTAAGCGCTATGTT
This sequence comes from bacterium, assembly GCA_024692805.1. Taxonomy (GTDB): domain Bacteria; phylum Bacillota; class Clostridia; order Christensenellales; family UBA1242; genus UMGS2070. The sequence goes on from JAILMD010000023.1 coordinate 21,211, forward strand.
TATTGCGCGCTCAAAGAACTTTCGCTCAGCCTTTTCAAAACTATCTTGGCCGAGAGTGTCGTCGCTTGAATAGCCATCAAAATATTTACCCATTGGCCCATAGGCTTCTTTTTCCCCAACAAAACAACCCGTTCCAATTATTGTTGGTTTACTTACTAATTCAAAAGTTTGATCCCCTATTTTTCTATTCATAAAAACTCCTAAACAACTGCTAAAATTTGCAAAATATAATAAACTATTCCAACAATGAGCGAGTAAGCAACGCCATTAGCAATAACCGGCCCTGCTATATAGAACATTTTTGCTCCAAGCCCAAAAACAAGACCCTCTTTTTTAAATTCGATTGCGCAAGATGAAATTGAGTTAGCAAACCCTGAAATAGGAATAATTGTTCCTGCGCCACCAAACCTTGCAATTTTATCAAAAACACCAAAAGCGGTAAGTAAAATAGTTAAAGTTATAACAATAACGTTTATCCACGTTCCAATAAGCAAAATATCCATAAGCGGAAAATATGATTTAATTATGTCTCCACACATTTGTCCAAAACAACAAATCGCTCCACCAATTAAAAAAGCATGAAATAATGATTTAAACCAACTTGCTTTAGGAGACTTTTGTTCAACATATTTTAAGTAATTTTGATTTCTCTTTTCGTTATTCATAAAAACCTCTAAAAAGAAGTTTTAACTCAAAAATTTATTTTATTCATTTTCATAAATAATAAAATTTTACGCAAAATAAACCAAAAGGAGTTTTTATGAAAAAACTATTAATTATATTACCACTAGTTTTGACTATGTTTTTATTTGGTTGCTCAAATGATGGAAGGCTTCTTGCTAGAAACCTTGATAACACAATAACTAACCTGCTTTATTCAATAAGCAACCTTGATATCATTGACCAAACAACGCTTCAAAAAGTTTCGTCATTAGGCTCGGTTGGAGTTAACCAATCAAGCGAATATCAGACTGTTAGCGCTGATTGTTGCGAAGAAAATGAAGAAAACAAAACAAATGGTGAAAAATATAACGAGCCAGAGGAAATTATTGAAGGTAATGATAATGAAGAAAATGAAGATTATAATGAAAGCGAAGAATTAGTCGAAGATAGCAAAAATTCTAGTGAAATAGAATTTGACAATAATCCAGACAATAGCGAAATTATCGAAAATAATAGCAACCCCCAAACCCAAACGGAAAATGAAAAAACAACAACACTAAGAGATAATGACGCTAACTTTACGCTCCCTGAAAGCTATAAAAGGCTTGCAATAAACAACGCTTCAATAAGCGATAATCAAAACTTAGAAAGCCCATCAGCCACTAGTTCGCTTAACGACAGTTCAACAAAAATGCAAAACTTAATTGATGAGCTGATTAGAATTAGAACAATAATTATGCTTTATATTAGCGACCTATATAACGGAACAATCAAACCTTCAAGCGAAGATATTCACGCCATTGAAGCCTATCTTAATATTATTAAAGAATCAACTGCATTTTTAAAAAGTAATAACGGAACTGTTATTAATCACCTTAACGAAGCAACAAGTTATGATGGCGCTAGTAACTTAAATTTAGTTAATGCGCATATCATTAGAGCAACTGAAGCGCTTAACTCAAGATCAGCAAAACTTGAGGCAGCAATTGTTTCAACTTATAACATTGCTTCAATTTTAAAATCTTATATTGATAACCAACCAACAACCGAAAACACGAGTGATGGCGTTTTAAATGCTGAAGCATATGGACCAATGGGTATTGCTTCAAACTATTCACCTAACTATTCAATGAATAACCCATATAATATGGGGGTTAACGGCGGATATTATAATCAATTTTATAATTATGGCTATCCTAATTACTATGGCTATGGCAATAATTATTACCCTAATTCAATGAGCTATTACCCTTATGGCTATGGAGCAAATTATGGC
>JAILMD010000059.1 GCA_024692805.1 bacterium
CCAAATGCCACAATTCTGCCAAAATAATTTTGAATATTTTTGAATAATATTGAATATTTTGTTTGTTTTTAGTAAAAAGTATGCTAAAATAATGGTAAGAGAGGTTAAATTTATGGGCTTTAATGTTTTAAGTTATGGAAACAAACAATTAATTGAAATAATTAGGCAAAATTTTAAAGGAATTGATCTTAACATTGTTCATAAAGATCAAAATAGTTTTAATTATGAAAACTTTTTACAAACATTTAATGAGATTAAGCCAGACGTATTAGTTATTGAAGATAGTTTATTAGATAATAACAGCTCACTAACTTGTTTGTTTAGTTTGCTTAATGTTAAATTAAACAACAATATTTTTGTTGCCGATTATTTAGCAAGCAGCAACAATCAATTAAGATTGTTTAAAGATGCCGTTAATAGTCTAGAAATCAAAAAAGAAGTTTGCGCACCGCTTCAAACAAAACTATCACCAACAAAACTTCACGACCTTATTGAAGAAAAATTAGATTCTTTTTGTTTCAACAGGTGTCACCTTGGCTATCATTATCTTTGCTCGGCTATTGAAATTTGTTATGAGCATAACGTTTTCATTAAAAACTTAACAAATGAAATTTATGAAGAAATCGCCTCAATTTATAACTCAACAACGAGCAAGATTGAGCGAAACATAAGAACGGCAATCAACTTCGCAACTCGTCAAAAATCATATAGAAAAGATAACCCAATGAAAATTCAAAGAATAACAAACCGCAACGTTATTTTCTATATCGCTAACCTCATAAAACACGACTTGCAAACAGCGCTTAATGCTAGTTAATATCTTATTTTGCTTGACTTAATCGTTTGTTTTATTTATCATATAATTAGAGGGCAAAAAATGGAAAACGAAAACAAACTACCCGATCAAACTCAACAAAGATTAGCAAGAATTAAAGAATATGAAGAAAAGGGCGGCGAGGCCTATTTTTTAGATATTGATGATAACCCGCCAACAAAAACTTTAATGCCAAATGACGTTGATTATTTAAAGAAAAAACTTTCTAGCAAGATCAGAAACCTTGTTTCAAGAAGAATAATCAAAAAAATGCTAACCAATTTTGCTAAAACTCATAATATTAAAATTGAAGGAATTGAGAACCTTAAAAATTTAAAAACCGGCGCAGTTATAACTTCAAACCACTTCCATTATTTTGACAGCGCTCCCCTTGTTTATACTTTTAAACAAGAGAAAATAAAAAAGAAAATGCATATTGTTATTCGCGAAGGCAATTACCAAATTCCGGGCTTGTTTGGTTATCTTCTTAAAAATTATTATACCTTCCCACTTTCAAGCAATATGAAAACAACAATAAACCTTAACCACGCTATTGATACTGTTTTATCAAAGGGCGAATTTGTTTTAGTTTACCCTGAACAAGCAATGTGGTGGAAATATCGCAAGCCAAGATTTTATAGAATTGGGGCATATCGCTGGGCTGTTAGAAATAACGTTCCTATTCTTCCTTGCTTTGTAACAATGGAAGATGGCGAAACACTTGAAGAAGACGGGCTTGCTAGCCAAAACTTAACGCTTCATATTGGCAAACCGCTTTATGCTGATAAAAGCCTTCCACTAAAAGAAGCGGCTGAAAAGTTACTCGTTGAAAACCACGATTATTGCGTTAGTGTTTACGAAAAAACATATAACCTTAAATATGAAATAAAAGAATAAAAAAACGGCTAATTTAGCCGTTTATTTTTTTGATATTAACCGTGAAGTCCGCTAGCTTGCCTAACCATATCCTCAACAACGATATCATAAATTTCACCAAGAGTTGAACAATATTCTAATAATTTCCAAGGCTCGTTAGTGTGGAAATGAATTTTAATAAGGTTAGAATCACCAACAACCAAAAGGCAATTGCCAACTAGGTTGTTATTTATATATTCCCTTATAGCGTTATCATCTAAATCTTTACCATCAATCAAAAGTTGGTTGTCATACCTATATTTTAAAGCATCTTCCTCTTCTTCAGGGGTTTGCTCAACAGGCTCCTCTTCTGGTTGTGGTATACTGCCCATAATATCTTCAAGAGTTAGCATAATATCCTCCTTAACGCAATTAGTATATAACTTTACCTTTTATCGTGTCAATAAAATTTTACTATCGTTATTTATGGTTTTCTTCTTGTAAAATCTTTTCACTTTGTATATTTTTTAAAACATTTCTAAGCTTCGTTACTGAATCTTTGCGGATTTCTTCAATTTTTCGCGATAATTTTATCGCATTATTGTCATTTTCTGCATTTCTCCAAAATTTTTGGAGTTTTTTAAGTTTAGAATCGTTTTCTTTCTCGCTATTATCAATATATTCAACGATAAAATCAACTTGATCTGGTAAATTAATTTCCCTAAGGCTTTGCCTAATATCGCTTCCTGGGTGAGTTCTGTTAAGGCTGTTAAACTTTTTGTTAAGGTTAAAAGCAACCTTAGTTTTATCAATTGTTGCAAAATATAAAACAAGGTCTTTTTCTAGTTCATATAAATTATCACCGCTTTTTACAAACTGATCAAAAAGCTTCCTAACACTTTTATTGGTTTTCGTTTCAATAATTTCTTTAAGCTCATCAGAATCTGAGCACATTAAATTTATTGCAACACCAATTCTAACAATATCTTGATAATTACTCTCGCAAATATCATAAATACTATCGCTTAATTTATCAATATAGTTAATAGCAACGTGATTAGAAGAAAACATTTTAATACCTACCCTTTTAGCATTTTCTTAAAGTTTTTATCGCTTTCAATGATTCTAATTGTTCGCTCAACTAGTTTCATTGCTCCCTCTTCTTTTGCTTTATGCATTTCAGGAGTAAACGACTCGCGAATTTTTAATAACTCGTCATAAAACTCCGTTCTTATTGCATAATCCCAGAAATAATCGCCATACATAACGTCATCATAATACCAAGGTTTTCTGAAGTTATTATAATGAATTAAATGAATTGGCCCTGTGTATTCGCCAATTGGCATTCTATCCCAACCCTTAACCAACCATTTAACTTTATTTTCACATAAAACATTTAAATAGTCTTGGTCAGGAGCAGCAGTTTCAAAGTTATATTTAACTAGCAAATAAACAAATCTCTCTTGAATTTTCTCTTTCCTATACGCATCAAGATTCATAAGCAAAACGCCAGAATTGAAATATTTTTCAACACCAACACCTTCTCTTGCGTAAGTAACGAATTGAGGATTAGTGTTGATAACGTCATCAGTTATAACACCAAAAATATTATCGCCAAGTTCAATATTAAACATTTTTGAAATATCATCAACAACAACAATATCACCATCAAGATAAATTGCTTTGCTATATTCAGGGTAAAGCGCTGCAATAAATATCCTATAAAAAATTGATTCTGTATAATAATCTCTTAACGTTGCATCAAGCCTTTCCCTTATTTTTATAACGTAATCAGTTAGGTCTGTAAAATAAACTCTTGAATTTTCGGTTTCTAACCTAGTAATCTTTGCCATATTTTCACCTTTTAAGCCGGTGTGTAAAATATGAACGTTATAAAAATAATCTTTTGAGGCATTTAAAAGCAATGATTTAATCGCAACTCCCATATATGGAATATAGTTATCATCTGTTGCAAAAAAGATTGGAATGACTTTTTTACCATTAACCTCTAAATCCATATCTTCCCTTGTGTTATCAATTTTAACCATTTCAATTCTCCTTATTATTATCTCGTATTTTTTTATTAATTTCAAGGTTTTATCGTAAAATATTTTATTTTACATTATTTATCTTAACATAAAAATATTTTTTGCCGCAATAAAAAAGTCATAATATTATTCTACACTTAAAAACCACCTCAATAGAATTGGACATTTGCAAATG
>JAILMD010000008.1 GCA_024692805.1 bacterium
CAAAATTTAAACTAACGATTGATAATGGCGTTGCAAAAGTTAATGCAAGAACTCTAACATATAGCGATCCTTATGATGATGACGATTATTATTCAAATACAGAAATAATTCTAACAGCCAAAACAAGCGAAGAAGAACCAAACAAATAAAAAAACGGGGCTTCCCCGCTTTTTTGTTGCCTTAAATTTTTGACTCGTTTTACCAATAAGGCCGGCGCTTGACAATTTTTCAAAATTTTGGTAATATAATTAAGTGAAGGTGCAGTATCCTAGTCAACTAAGCCAATTGAGGATGCCGAAATAAGCATCGCTGGCACAACTATGAAGTTTCTGGTGCTGGCTTTGGTTGCCCAAATTGGGGCTGGTGCTGGAAGTTAAGATTCTTGGGTGGGCTGTAATGGCATATAGCCGCAAGCCCAACTATCGTGGAGACTTAAGTTGGTAATTTCAATTTGAAATTATTGCTTAAGATGGGAACCTGTATATAATGAAAGTTATGTACAGTGTAGCCTGCTTTGAGTGGTCAAACGGGAATTAAACGGAAACTTGTTTATTTGTTAAGTACACGCAGTAACCAAGTTGTTTATGAAACTTTGAACGCAAAATTAAGATAAGATTGGTGTAACGTTGTTAAGGAAAACTTCTAGGTTGTTCGTAAGAGATGCTTCGAGGATTATAGTGTGGTCTCAGTGGCGATTCGGTGCAAGTTTTGTGTAAAGGGAAACCGCTTGTTTGGTAACGAACAAGTTCAAAATTGGGAAATCCAACCGAACCTTATGCCGCAAGGTTTACTCGAAGCATTACCTTCTAATTAAAAAACAATCTGCAAAAGCAGTTAAATAAATTTATGAAAAACAAAAAACAAAAAAATAAAGACTATATCATTTGGCCAATAAAAATTTTGCTATTGGCCTTAATTTTTTCTTTATCTTTCAGCCTTTTAAGCGAGGTTGCCCTATCAAACGCCTCAATTATTATAGCAGTTATTATAATTCTAGTTTTCGTCTCGCTCGGCATTTTATTTGACGTTATTGGCTTAGCCGTTGCAAGCGCTAACATAAGACACTTCACCGCTATGGCAGCCAGAAAAGTTAAAGGAAGCAAGCAAGCAATAAGTTTAGTTAAAAACGCAGGAAAAGTTAGTTCAATCTGTAATGACGTTATTGGTGACGTTTGCGGAATCTTAGCCGGTGCCGCTGGCGCAAGCATAATAGCAAAAATTGTAATAGAAAGCGACAAAAGTTTTCTAAGCATATTAATCCCTGCCCTAGTTTCAGCAATAATCGCAGGGCTAACAATTTTTGGCAAAGCAATCTTCAAACGCTACGCAATCAACAATGCAAATAAAATAACATTACACTTTGCAAAATTTATCAACTTCTTCACCAGAAAAGGGTAAAAAAATTCTACTAATCTTGACTTTTAAATAAAATGAGTTAAACTAAAATTGAATTAAATGGAGGTTAAAATGAGCGTTAGACTATGGCCAGATATATTTGTTGCAATGGAAACATTGGCGCAAATTTACGCAAGGGTAAACGATGAGGGAATTCTTACAGAGGAAGACAAGGAAAATATTTTTGTTGACATTAAAGATTGCATTAAGTTGCAGAAAAGAGTTAATTACTCTCCGTTTTTAAACATCTTTACTTCGCCTGAAGGGTCTTGCAAAAATTGGGATGAAGAAGATTATAAAACCTATTTAAAAGGCTTAAGTTACTTTTCTCAGGAAGGGAACACAAGCAGGTATAAATTAGATGCAAAGCGGTTGCTCAAAGGGATTGATGATTTTACTAATAAAGAAATTGTTAGTGGTCGGTTATATGCATTTTTACAGAATTCATACAGCGGTAGAATATTAGCGGCAACAGGAGTGTGTGCGGACCCAAAATACCGAATTGAAATGCAAGTTTAAACTATTATATTGTGATTTTTAAAAACAAATCAAAAAGTAAAGGAGTAAATTATGAGCGTTAGACTATGGCCGGAAACTTTTGTGACAATGGAAGTTATTTTAAAGCTTGCAAAGAAAATAAATAAAAAACCTTATATAACAGGTAAAAAAGATTTATATATTGACATTATCGATTGTATAAAACTACAAAATGATCTAAACTATTCACCACACCTACATATTTTTACTTCTTATCCAGGATCTTCAAAAAATTGGGATAAAGAAGACTATGAAGCATACTTTAAAAAAGTAGGATGTTTTTCCCAAATTGAAGATTCAACTATATACAAAATAAACACCCAAACGCTGTTCAAAGACCTTGATAATAGTTCAGAAAGCGCAATTAAAAAATGTATATGTAATAAATTATTAATTGATGGTGCATATTCTGGGATAACTATAGCAACGCTTGGTTTATCATCACTCCCTTCAACTAATGAAGAGTACCAAAAATAAAAACAAGTTATTATTTTCAACAAATTTCTCGTGACCGCGTTTTAACGCCACTTCGAAAACCAAATTTAGCAATTATGCCAATTTGGTTTTGGCGGAAGGTGGCGGATTTGAACCGCCGGTAGAATCTCTCCTACACCCGTTTTCGAGACGGGCACGTTAAACCGCTCCGACAACCTTCCAAACCAATGATATTTTAACAAAAAAGAAGCCCTTAATCAAGGGTTTCTTTTAAATTTTTCATAAGGTCATCAAGGCCATCTATCATAAGCAATTTTTGTTTTAATTCTGTTGCAAGATGCATTCCCTTAATAAAATGAACAAGGTGCGCTCGCATTTGCCCAATGATAAAGTTATCGTTATATTGTTTTTCTTTTAAAACGTCATAAATATATTTAATCTGCTCATATTTAGAAAAAACTGCATTTTTCCCTGAAACTTTCGCAAAAATTGAAGAATTTCCTAAAGAACCTCTGCCTATCATAACACCAGCAGCCCCTGTTTCTTTTATAATCATTTCAAAATCTTCAACGCTTGTTACATCACCATTTGCAAAAACAGGAATTTTAACAGCGCTAGCAACCTCTTTAATAACTTCAAGCGAGCTTTTCCCTGAATAATATTGTTCCCTAGTTCTGCCGTGGATAGTTATTGCACTTGCACCTGCCCTCTCACACATTTTAGCAAACTCAACATAGTTTTTATGTTTTTCATCAAAACCAGTGCGAAATTTAACGGTTATTGGTTTATTTGTTACCGAAACTGCACTTTTTATAATTCTTTCCGCTAAATTAATATCTTTCATTAAAGCGCATCCATCACCATTATTAACAATTTTTGGCGCGGGACAACCCATATTAATATCAATAATATCAAATTTATCTAAAAGTCCGCTTTCAATAACATTTTTAAAATCTTCTGGCTCGTGGCCAAATAATTGAACGGCAACAGGTTTTTCATTTTTAGCAGTTTCAAGCATCTTTAATGTTTTTTCATTATGAAAAAGTAAGGCCTTTGCGCTAATCATTTCAGTTGTTGTTAACCCCGCCCCATAAAACCTACATAAACTTCTAAAGCCTACTTCACTAAATCCAGCCATTGGCGCAAGAACAATATTGCTTTCAAGCCTAACATCACCTATTTTTAACCGTTTACAATATTTACTTTTTTCTGCCATTAAAGATATTTTAATGGTTTTTAATGATTTTTGCAACACTTTTGCGATTTTTGAGTAAAGTTTTTATAAATAAAAGCCCTGTTATCAAAACATAAACCATAACCGCAAGAATTATCGCAAAAACAAGCCTGACCGTGTTAAAACTGCTTAATTTATAGTAAAATAGGTAAATTATGCCTATCATAACACCCGCCGAAATGATAAGTTTGAGAACATTAACTAGCGTTTGAGCTGTTAAATATTTCGCAGTAAACGCAAAATTGATTACAAAACACGTAAAAAAGCAACAAATTGACGCTATTTGGTCGCCTATTATTCCAATCTGCGGAATAAGCAATATATTTAATAAAATCTTTACTGCCCCACCAAATATAAGTGAAATAAGTGGCGTTTTAAAATTACCCGTTCCCTGCAAAAAACTTGCGAAAACTTGATAAAGGCCAAAGAAAACTACACTTATTGAGCCAACCATAAGCAACCTTGCTGATAACTCAATAAAATCGCTAGATAACGTTTGGCCATAAAGCAAGTTTATTATTGGCTTAGCAAGAATAAACAGCCCCCCAGCGCAAGGTAACAACATAAGCAAAACCAGGGTTATTGACGCGTTATATGTTTTCTTTAATAACTTTTCATTGCAACTTTCTTTTAGCGCTGAAATTTTAGGCAAAACAACGGTTGAAATACCTAAACTAAAAACTATTGGTAAATTAATCAAACTTCCAACAACACCGCTAGAAAGCCCAAAATAAGCCGTTGATAAGCTCGTTTCATTTGCCCTGCTTAAAAGATTAATTATTAGGTTTGAATCAATAACGCCAACAATTGGTAAAACTAGGTCGCCTAAAAACAATGGCAAGCAAGTTTTAATAATTTGCATTATGCAAGATTTAGGCTTTGCCCTTTCGCCGCTTACAACTTCTTTCTTTATTATTATCTTAAAATGAATAAAGGAATAAATAAGCGAAACAAATTCTGAAATCGTTATTCCTATCAAGGCTCCGCAAACGCCATAAACTAAGCCATAAGGAAGCAAAACATAGGCTAAAACAAGCCCAAAAACGGCTTTTACTATTTGTTCTATTAACGAAATAACGCCCGTTGGAATTATGTTTTGACAGCCCTGAAAATAGCCTTTAAAAACGCTGATTAAACCAACAAAGAAAACTGAAGGGCTTATGGCATAGTAACATAATTTTGCCTCTGGGTTGCCTTGAAATGCGCTGATTAATGGCGCCGTTAAAAAGATTATGGCAAAGAAAACAAAACTAACAGCGCCAACCATTACCAAACTTGTTAAGTAAACTTGCCTAGCGCCCTCAAAGTTGCCATTTGCCCTTTTAGCCGAAACAATTTTTGCAAGCGCCTGAGGAATAAACGAACTAGTTAGCGTTAAAACAAGTGAATAAATTGGAAAAACAATTTGATAAAGCCCAAGCCCTTCTGCACCAACAATCCACGTTAGCGGAAGTCTAAAAAAGGCACCAAGTGCCTTGCTTATAAACAATAACAAACAGAGAATTATTGCGTTGTGAGCAAAAGTCTTTTTCATTTAGGTTAGTATGCGCAATAAACTCTTGTTTATAAATAATTAAACGTCAATTTCAAATGAAAGCGTAAATAAAATTTTAGCCCCAACAAGCGCTTCCCCTGAAAGCGAATGAAGCCAAACATAAAAAGTCATTTCAAGAGGTTCGCTTGTTGCGTTACCTGATGCAATCTTTATTTTATCGCCTTCAAGAGTTTGAGCGCTGTTTAAAACGTCTTTTAAGCCAACTTTAATATGCTCACGCTCATCAGCAACATTTTCATCTCCCTCAACTTTAATATCGGTTACATAAAGCGCCCACTTTGTTTGCGAAGTTAAATAAAACGTTGAATAAAGCCCTTCGCTGCCCTTTTGGTCAGTTACCGTTGTTGGAATCTCATAGTCAGGGTCATCTTCGCCTGTAACGGGCTTTAGCCCTAATTTTGACGTTGATAATTTAAGGCTAGTTATTGTTTCATTTTTATCGTTTGTTACGTTTATTCCATTTTCTAAAACTATTATAGGGTCGCCAACAACAACCTTTTTGCCAGGGTAAACAAAAGCCATAAAAGAACTTCCAATAATAGCAAAAAACAAAATTAAAAAAATGGTTAACATTACTGCACCGGTGTTTTTCCCTTCCATATAAACTCCTTAAAGTAATGTTAACCTTATTAAAATTTTTTAAACAAAAAACCGGGCTAAGCCCGGCAATTTGTTTATTTTTGTTTTTTAGCGATAAGCCAAAGAGCAACTGATTGGAAAACAGCTAATCCAACAATAGCAACAAACATAATGATTGTGAAAACTGAAGGATTAACGATTAAGCAAACAAGCCCTGTAACAACACAGATTAAAGTTAAAATAACACCAATAATCATTGAATTTCTA
>JAILMD010000016.1 GCA_024692805.1 bacterium
AGATATAACTTCCATAACTCATTCCGGTAAACATTTGAAGCATATGGTTAATAACCGTTGTATTATTTTCAAAACCAATTAAGAAATCTTGAATTTTCCAATAAGTTTTTCCCCAGTCTCTAACAAGGTCAATGTTTTCAGGAATCATGCTAATTGATTTAACAACTAAATATGAGCCCCCAACAACAACTGCAACAAGCGTGATTATTTCTAAAACTCTGTTTTTCTTGAATAATATTGCAACAAGCATTGCAGGAATTGAAAGCAACCCGCAAACAGCAACAACAATAATCGTAAAGAAAATCAAAGATAAAATTGCCCATAAATAGAACCAAACTGAAAGTTTCATAACTAACCCATAGGCAATAAAGAAAGGCAAAACGTAACTAACGTTTTTAAGCAATTCATAAACAAAACAAACAATAAGTTTTGAGCTAAAAATCATTCCGTTAGTAACAGGCAATGTTAATAAAACAGGGTTATCTTTTGAAAAATAAAGCGTTTTAGTTACATTAACCAGGCAAGACAAGAAGGATAGCCCAAACAATATTGTCATCAAAACTAAATAAACCCTAAAGTTTAAAATCTGTAAGAATGAGAACAGCCCAAGCCCAACAACAATGTTAAATAATAAATAGATTAATGCCGTTATTAAAACGAAAGTCGCAACGCTAAAAACTGTTTTAAAAATTGTTTTCTTTCTGCTTTTTAAATATGAAAAATCAACCTTGTCTTTAAGTTGCATCATAACAAGGGGGTTTAAAAGTTTAAAGTTATTTCCTAGTGATTTAAAAAAACTTTTAAATTTGTTAGGTTTTTTCTCCTTTTGTTTTTCCATATTTCTCCAATTAGTATATGTTTAAAAGATTATTTTTCATTTTTATTCTTTTTCTTTTCTTCTTTTGGCTCAATAGTTTCAGGCTCAGCCTTTTCCGCTTCAACGTTAGCATTGTTAATTGTGTTCATATAAAACTCTTCAAGGCTAACGCCAGATTTTTCAATGTCTTTAACAGATTTTGTTACAATAATATGTCCTTTTTTGATTATGGCAATTCTAGTGCATATCTTTTCAACAACGTCAATAATATGGCTTGAGAAGAAAACAATATTGCCTTCCTTTGCCCTATCTTCCATACATTTTTTAACCTGATAAATACTATTAGGGTCAAGTCCGGTTAAAGGCTCGTCAAGAATCCAAATTTTAGGATCATGAACAAGCGCAGCCATAATAGTTATTTTTTGTTTCATTCCATGAGAATAGGTTTTAATTTGGTTATCAAAAGCGCCTTCAAGCTCAAATCTTTTAACAAATGAATCAATCCTTTCATTTCTTTCTTTAACGGGAACGCCATAAAGGTCAGCAATATAGTTAATATATTCCCTTCCCGTTAATTTTTCGTAAAGCGCATAGTGATCAGGAACAAAACCAATACATCTTTTTGCTTCAACAGGTTGAGAGTTAACGTCATACCCACAAACCTCAATTTCACCACTTGTTAATGGTTGAATTCCAACAATAGTTTTAATAATTGTTGACTTGCCGGCTCCGTTTGGCCCTAAGAAACCAAAAACCTCACCGCCTTTAACTTCAAGGTTGGCTTTATCAACAGCCAAAACTTCGCTGTTGCCATAGCGCTTGGTTAAATTCCTTAATATTAATTTGTTAGTGTTTTCTGGGTTCATTGGCTCACTTAAACTCCTTCCATTCATTTTTGACATTAAAGCAAGTTGCTCTAGCCTTATCTTTTGTTTTCTGTTTGCCATATCTTGCATATTGCCCGCAATTTGATAGCCCTGTTCATAAACAAACCAAACTCCAAGCCCCAACAAAACATAAGCAAGGAAGAACAAAATTTGGTAAACAGGATAAAACGTTAATGTTATTCCATTAATGTTAAACGACGCCGTTATATCTCTAAGCCTCTCAGCCCACTCGCCTAGTTTATCAGCAATAAAGTCACTATTAACAAAGAAATAGTCAGTTGTTTGAGAGGCAAGCCCTGCCTCAAACAATCCGGTAAATAATGCGTTAATAAAGATAACAGCAACAAAATAGCCAGCAAAGAACATCATTGAATAAATAAATTGTTTTAGTTTAGGGCGAGTAAACATTCCTAGCGAAACAAACAATATTGGCATAAAGAAAGCAATATAGTGGTTAATATAAAAGTTTAAAATTGATTGGCTAAATAAGTTTGATGCGCTTGAATAGTTTGGCATAAGCATCGCAAAAAACGCGCCCAAAACGTTAATAAAGTAAGTAAAGTAAAACAAACGCTTCATATTAAAGATTAAAACTAATGGCATAATATACATTGCCGTGTTGCAAAGATGAAGTGGCCAAGAAGTTGGGTCAAGAAAGGCATCAAACTTTTTAGTAAATGAATAAGATAAAAGCGTTCCTAAACAAATAAATAATAAATAAAATTTTCTTTCGCTATAATCTTTACTTCTAAGAGAATAGTGAATAATAAATGGCAACAATAAGCCAGCATAAAGAATAATTCTATGTGGAATTTCAAAGTCTAATAATTTATAAACCTGATGAGCTTGCCCAAAAATTGCCTGCATAATATAAGAAGGCATCGTGCTAATAAAAATAGCCAAAACTGCAAAAACGTTAAACCAATATTTTTTAATAAACCTAACAACCGCCCTAAACGCAACCGTTAAGCCAAACCAAATATCGCTAAATAAGTTTTTAACTTTACCTTTAAAGTTTGTTGCGGCTTGCTTTCTTATTTTTTGATATTTCTTTTCAATTTCAATATTAACTAATTCTTGATTATTTTCAATTTTTATTTCTTTTGTTTCTTTCTTTTTAGTTGTTAAAACAAAAATTAAAAGGCTATAACCAAGCGCCAAACCAATTTCAACAGCAAAAATTATCCCTCTTAAAGAGAAACTAAGCGCTGCCCCACTTCCTAAAACAACAGAAAGGTTAAAACTTATAAACATAAAGTTTAAAACTGCTATTGGGAAAGCGATAAATTTAATAAAGCCATTTAATCTTTTAACTTTAAAGAAACCATATAACTCAAGCAATAGGTTTGATGAATAAGTAAACCAAACTAAAATTATTGCTAAAAAGTTTATAACCTTATTATCAAAAATTGTGTTT
>JAILMD010000036.1 GCA_024692805.1 bacterium
CCAAAGGATATTGTTGATAGATATCATAATAACTTTAAAGAAACTTTTGATAAATTTAATTTTAGTTATGATCTTTATTCAATAACTTATGACCCTTATCATAAAGAGAAAGTTCAAGAATTTACTAAGAAATTCTATAAAAATGGTTATCTTTATGAGAATAAATTAATCAGGCCATATTGCCCACATTGTCAAAAGTTTGTTGCTGACACTGAAGTTGAAATAACTTGTCCTAATTGTGGCAAAAGAACAAAAGCAGATTCTTGCGATTGTGGTTATGTTCCAAATGAAAAAGATTTAGAGGGCGCAACGTGTTTAGTTTGTGGCGGAAAAACTGAGCAAAGAGAAAACAAGGTTTTAGTTTTTAAGCTTTCAGCTTTTCGTGATGCGCTTGCTAAACATATGAAAGATAACGAATATATTTGGCGCGCTAACAGTATTAATGAAACAAAGAAATATCTTGCTGAACTTCAAGACAGAGATTTTTCTCGTGATCTTGATTGGGGAATAAGCATTCCTATTGCTGGGTTTGAAGATAAAAAAATCTGGGTTTGGTGGGAAGCCTTACTTGGTTACGTTACTGACACAATGAAAGTTTGTGAAGAACGCGGACTAAATTTTGATGACTATTGGAGAACTTCAACAAAAACGGATAAGAGAATTTACCTTTGTCACGCAAAAGATAATATTCCTTTCCACTCACTTTTCTTGCCAGCAATGCTTATGGCAACAAAAGAAGATTATTTCTTACCAGACGTTATGGTAACTAGCGAATATTTAACAATGAATGATGCTAAAATTAGCAAGTCAAGCGGAAAGAGCATGGCAGCGTTAGATTACGCTAACCTTTATAATACTGATAGTTTAAGGTATTATTTCATTGCTTATGGACCTGAAAAGCGTGACGCTAACTTTACTGATGAGCTTTATGCTAACGTTCATAATGGTGATGTTGTTAATAAACTTGGAAACCTTATTAATCGTGTTTTAAAATTTAAAGGCCTTGAGAAATTGCCAGAAGGCGAAATTGACAAAGATATTGTTAATGTTGTTAATAAAACATATAAAGATTGCGGCGAACTTATTGAAAAAATTGAGTTTAAGAAATACGCTGAAAACGTTATGGAGCTTATTAACTTAACTAACAAATATTATGATGACCAAAAGCCATGGGCTCAGGCTAAAGAAGATGTTGTTGCCTTTGGAAACACTATATTAACTTGCGCCTATGTTATTGCAAATTTAAGTAATTTACTTGAGCCAATAATGCCTCAAACTTGCGCAAAACTTAGAGAATTTTTAAACCTTAACGCTAAGCCAGAGTGGAAAGTTATTGACGTTAAACCTGGCGTTGATTTGACTAAAGTTAGCGCATTATTTGAAAGAATTAAATAGTTTTAAACACTAACTAAGACTTGTTTTAATTGACAAGTCTTGTTTTTTATTTGTATTATTTAACTATGATAAAAGGTGAGATTTTAAACGTTATTTATCATAATGCTGAAAATGGTTTTACCATTCTTTTGTTAAACACGAAAGATGGCGAAATAACGGCAACAGGCAAGTTCCCACTTCTTGGAATCGGTGAAGTTGTTGAGCTAGTTGGTGAGTTTAAATTCAACCCTAAATATGGTGAGCAGTTTGTTGCCTCAAGCATCAAAATTGAAAAACCAACAAGTCTAATTGCAATGATAAATTATCTTTCAAGCGGTTTAATTAGTGGCGTTGGAACGGTAACTGCTTCAAATATTGTTAACACGTTTAAAGAGCAAACTTTTGATGTTATTGAAAATCAGCCAGAAAAACTTGCATCAATTCGTGGAATATCTATTAAAAAAGCTGGAGATATTGCGCTTGCTTATAAAGACATAAAGAAGATGCAAGAATCTGTTATGTTTTTGCAACAATATGATATTTCAATTAATATGGCTGTTAAAATTTATAATAAATATAAGGCAAGAACGCAAGAAATTTTAAACCAAAACCCTTATCAACTTATTGAAGATATTGATGGAATTGGTTTTAAAACAGCGGATACTATTGCCGCAAAACTTGGAATAGCTAAAGATAGTGAGTTTAGATTAAGGGCGGGCCTTGTTTACACTCTTAGCCAAATAGCAGAATTAAAGGGCAGCACTATTGCTAAAAAACAAGAACTTGTTGGCGCAACGTTATCACTTTTAGACTTGCCACAAAGCGAAGAAGAGCTTGATTCTGTTTTAGTTAATCTTCAAATTAGTGGGCTTATAAAAAAGGTTAATTATGAAGATGAAGACGCCTTCATTATGACTAAGTTTTATTCAATGGAAAGTTATATTTCTCAAAAATTAAAACTTCTTTCAAATGAACAGGCTGATCTTCATTTAGATTTTAACCGCGAAATAGAAGATTTTGAATTAAGCTCTAATATTAAACTTCACGAGAACCAGATAGAAGCCATAAAAGCGGGCGTTTCTAATGGCGTTGCAATAATAACAGGCGGACCGGGAACTGGCAAAACAACAATAGTTAAGGCAATTCTTAGAATGTTTAAAAACGCTAATTTAAAGGCTATGTTGATGGCTCCAACAGGGCGCGCTAGCAAGCGACTTGAAGAACAAACCGGCGAAATGGCGTCAACAATTCATAGGGCGCTTGAAATGCAGGGCAAAGGCGATGGAATATTTGCTAGAAACGAGCACAACCCACTTGATTGTGATGCGATAATTGTTGATGAAGTTTCAATGATTGATGACTTTGTTGCATTCAATTTATTAAAAGCAATTAACCGCGGAACAAGGCTAATTCTTGTTGGTGATAAAGACCAACTTCCTAGCGTTGGTGCTGGTAACGTTTTAGCAGATTTGATTGGTAGCGGAATTTTTACAACGGTTTATTTAACTCAAATTTTTAGGCAAAGTGAAACGAGCTCAATAATAACAAATGCTCATAAAATAAACATTGGTGAGATGCCTAATCTTCAGGAAAAATCTAACGATTTCTTTTATTCGTCAACAAGCGAACCGGAAGAAGTTAAAGATGAAATCGTTGAACTTGTTACAACAAGAATTCCTAAATATCTTGGCGTTAGCCCAAATGACGTTCAAGTTATTGCGCCAATGAAAGCGGGGGTTAGTGGTGTTGATAATCTTAATATTGCGCTTCAAGAAGCGATTAACCCTAAGGGGCTTAACCAAGCGCAAATTGTTCATGGTAAGCGAACGTTTAGAGTTGGCGATAAAGTTATGCAAATTAAAAATAACTATGACCAAGAATGGATAAAGTTTGAACACGGAATTATTTATCGTGGGCTTGGCGTTTTTAATGGTGATATTGGGTTTATTGAAGAAATTAATGAGCAAAGCCAAAGTATGATTGTTGTTTTTGAAGATGGAAGGCGCGCCAACTTTACTATCGTTGATCTTGATAACTTAACTCACGCTTATGCAATAACAATTCATAAAAGTCAAGGAAGCGAATTTAGTGTTGTTATAATTCCAATTTTGGGCGGTAACCCAATGTTGTTTAACAGGAATTTGCTTTATACGGCTGTTACCAGGGCGAAAAAGATGGTTGTTTTGATTGGTAAACAAAACAATATTTATAAGATGATAAAAAATGAATATATGCAAAAAAGGTATACTCTTTTAAAAACTTTTTTACAAATGCAAGACAACTTGTTTATTTAGCATAAGTTAATAAATAAAACAATATATTAAAGTGATGAGGTTTCATCACTTTAATTTTTTATGGTAGGTTATTATGGAAGATAATAAAAATAAAAACTTAAAAAAGCATAGCGTTTTAATTGAAAACCGTTCAAAAATGCAAATAACAGGAGTTTGTCAAGTTATTAGCGCTCAACCAAATTCAATTGTTATTAAAACAAATGAAGGTGGATTATCAATTTCAGGAAGTGATCTTCACGTTGAAAAACTTGTTTTAGAAGATAGCTTTTTAGAGGTTGTTGGTAATGTTACTATGGTTAAATATAACAATAATGTTGGAAAGTCATTTTTTAAAAGGTTATTTAAATAGTGTTTAGTTCTATTCAAATTTATTTGTTTTTAAAGTGTTTGTTATTGGGAATTGCTTTTGGCTTTATTTATTCAATTTATAAAAGCTTTAAGCCTAAACTTAATGTTTTTATATCATTAACACTTGATTTTATTTTGTTCTTTATTATGGGACTTGGGCAATTTTTAATCTTTTTGACGCAAAATTATGCAAAAATTGCACTTTTTTGCCTTTTTGGAGCTGCGATTGGATTTATTGTTTCTGCTAGTTTAATGAATTTAATTATAAAAGCAATAGCAAGAATTATAAGGAAACCGGCTAATAAATAGGGGATACTTTATTGCTTTATTTGCGGCAATATGACCATAAAAAATAATGCGATTAATAATGATTTTCATAAAAATGCGCAAATTTAAAATATTTTTGCGTAAAAAATAAGTAAAAATTTAAAAAATCTTTAACAATTTGTTAAAAATGTTTGATAAAACCAGCAATTTTGTTTATAATTATAACAACTGAGGTTATCACTATGAATAGTAGGTTAGTTAAAACAGTTAAATTAGTAACAGTTTGCGCTACTTGTTTGTTGGTTATTTTAGTTGGAGTTATTATTGGACAATATGTTGGCCTTAATAATTTAAACAATAAGAGAAACAAACTTGACGCTGAGCTTTCTAGTATGCAAACTTATGAAGAAGAACTTCAATCAGGAATTAGTGCTAGAAAAACTGATTCTTACCTTGAATTACAGGCTAGGCAAGAATTAGGAATGATTAAAGAAGGCGAAACTGTTTATATTTACAGATAAATAATTTTTAAAACTATTGACAATGCAATATTAAGCGAGTATAATTGCATTGTTTGTATCGCGGGGTAGAGCAGCCCGGAAGCTCGTTGGGCTCATAACCCAAAGGTCGTTGGTTCAAATCCAGCCCCCGCAACCAAAAAAAGCCACCGTTATGGTGGCATTTTTATTGCTTTATTTAGCAATCTGTTTAAAATGAGTGGCATTTTTTAATTAAAATGTTATAATAAAATTATGAAAATATATAACGAAGAAAAGATAAAAGCCTTTGAAAAAAAAGGTGAAAAGAAAAATGTTTTAATTGTTTCAGATGCGTTTTATCCGCTTGTTGGTGGGGCAACGATAGTTGTTGATTCTTTGGCTAGATCAATGTCAAAGTTTTGCAACGTTATAGTTGTTGTTCCTGATGGAAGGGGCGCAGAAGAATTTTATACGAAAATAGATTATCCTGTTATTGCTTGCAAAGGGTTTTTAATTAGTAAAAATATTGGCTGTTTAGGCTTTCCTGAGCTTGATAATAAGTTTAAGAAAGTTATAAAAAACCTTAAAATTGACGTTGTTCATATTCATTCATATTTTAAACTTGCAAAATTTTTTATTAAGTTTGCTAAGAAAAATGATATTCCGTTAGTAATTCATGGGCATAGCAAGTTTTATGAGGAATATTTGCGAAGTTCTCATAGTAAAATCATTGCAAAAATGCTAACAAGGGGCGCAATGAAGCAGTTAAATAGTGCTGACTGCGTGTTACCAGTTAGCAATGGTGCGCTTGAAAGATATAACGAGTTAGGTCTTAAAACAAAGGCAATAATTGTTCCTAATGCAACTGAACTTGAATATTTTAAAGACCAAGAATTTACTAGCGAAATGGTTTCAAAGTTTAATATCGACCTAGGGTGTAAAAAACTTTGCTTTTTATCGCGCATAACAAAGGTAAAAAACATTGATTTATTGGTTGACATGTGTCAAAAATTGAAGCTTAGCAAATTAAACTTTAAACTATATATTATCGGGTTTGGGGAAGATGAAAATTATTTAAAAGATGCGGTTAATAAGGCCGGTCTTGAGAATATTGTTAAGTTTTTAGGAAAAGTAACCGATAAAAAGATAAAATCAGCGTTAATGCAGGTTATGGACTTATTTGTTTTTCCATCGCTTGTTGACACTAGTTGTCTTGTTAAATATGAGTTTGCAAGCCAAAAAGTTCCAACACTTTGTGTTAAAAATACGGGGCCTAGTGAAGATATTGTTGATGGCGAAAATGGATATATTGCTGAAGCAAATGGAGAATCTTTTGCAAATAAGGTTATTGAGATATTTGCTAATGATAAAAAATATCAAGAAATCAAAGAAAAAGCCTATGACTCGCTGGGTCGATCTTGGGATGATGTTTCTT
Organism: bacterium; assembly: GCA_024692805.1. GTDB lineage: Bacteria > Bacillota > Clostridia > Christensenellales > UBA1242 > UMGS2070. The sequence continues at coordinate 6,198 of JAILMD010000036.1, forward strand.
TAAGATTACTTCAAATTTATGATGAGATTATAAAGAATAAATAGATCTAAAATTTATGGCGCAACAAATCGTTGCGCTTTTTTTCACACATCTTTTCTAATTGTCATTTACTATATTAAGAATTGGAGGGGGTTGTGGTTAAAGTTGCTATAATTGGCGCAACGGGGGTTGTTGGGCGAACGTTAATAAATATTATAAACGACCGAAAGTTAGATGGTTTTGCTTACTATCTTTTTTCTTCAAAAAAATCAGCAGGAAGTTATTTAATTATTGGCGATAAAAATATAATAGTTAATGAATTAAATGATATCACTGCGCAAGAAAAAGTTGATTTTGCGTTTTTCTGCACAAAAGAACAAATAAGCAGTAAATTTATTCCTTATTTTCTGCAAAACAAAGCGGTTGTTATTGATTTTTCATCTCATTTTCGCAGAAATAAGCCATTAATAGTTCCTCAAATTAATCAAAATGATATAAAAGGCAATTTAATTTGCAATCCTAATTGCTCAACAATAGCAGGCGTTATGGCGCTTTATAAGATATATGAGCATTTTGGATTAAAAAATATTATCTATTCAACCTATCAGGCGGTTAGTGGTGCTGGCAAGGTGGCAATTGATGACTTAGTTAATAACAAACAAGAGTTTTTTAAAACTCCAATTAGTGATAATTTAATTCCTAAAATTGGTGATTTTGATAAATCCGGCAATTCTAAGGAAGAAAATAAAATGATATTTGAAACAAAAAAGATTTTGGGTGATAAAAACATTAAAATCAGCGCAACTTGCGTTAGAGTCCCTATAACAATTGGGCATTCGCTTTCAATTAATTTTCAAACCTCTAAAAAATGCAGCTTAAAACAAATTAAAGATGAAATAAAAAATGCTGATGGAGTTAAATTGCTTGAAGATGATGAATTAGCAATGCCAATTATGGCAAGAAATCAAGATTTAGTTTTAGTTTCAAGAGTTAGAACAAGTGAGATTGGATCTAATTGGTTTAGTATGTTTGTTTCAAGTGATAACTTAAGGAAAGGATCTGCTCAAAACGCGATCGAAATTTTTGAAGTTTTACTTGAAAGGTTTAATAAGGAGGGTTAGATGAAAGTTGGAATTGTTGGTTATGGTAACCTTGGTAAAGCGATTGAAGAAGAAATTAAAGACCATAGTGAGTTTGAATTAGTTGCAATCTTTTCAAGACGAAGACTTAAAAACGCGGTAAGCATTTCAAAGATTAACGATTATGTTGGCAAGATAGAAACATTGTTTATTTGCGTTGGTTCAAAAACTGATTTAGAGCAAACAAGTTTAAAACTTATAAAGAATTTTAACATTGTTGAAACCTTTGATAACCATGCTAAAATCCCTGAATACCATAAAAAAATGGTAAAATTAGCCGAAAAACACCAAAAATTTGCCATTTGTTCTGTTGGGTGGGATCCAGGTTTATTTAGTTTAATGCGCGGTTTAATAGGCGCACTAGGCTATTCTCCTTACACCTTTTGGGGAAAGGGTGTTAGCCAGGGACATACTCAAGCAATAAAAAACTTGCCTGGTGTTATTGATGGCATTGAGTTTACATTACCAAATAAAAAAGCTTTAAAGCAAATTAGACGTGGAATAAATGTAACTGGAAACTCATTTCATATTAGATTATGTTATGTTGTTGCCGATTTTAAAGATCAGAATAGAATAAGAAATCAGATTGTTAACATGCCTGATTATTTCTTAGGTTATAAAA
>JAILMD010000012.1 GCA_024692805.1 bacterium
TGTCAATATTACTTGTTGCTTCGTCTAGAATTAACATTGGTGGCTTAATTAAAATTATTCTAGCAAGACAAAGAAGTTGTTTTTCACCTTGACTAATATTTGACCCACCTTCAGATATAAGCGTGTCATAGCCGTTAGCTAGTTTCATAATAAAATCGTGAATCCCCGCTAATTTTGCCGCCTCAATAACCTCGCTTATGTCAATATTAGGGTTTCCATAAGCAATATTATTTCTAACCGTGTCTTCAAAGAGCCAAGTATCTTGTAAAACCATTCCAAACTTACTTCTAAGGCTCTTTCTAGTTATCGTTCTAATATCTTTTCCCGCAACCTCTATTGACCCGCCTTTAACATCATAAAAGCGCATCAAAAGATTAATTAATGTTGTTTTTCCGCAACCTGTTGGCCCAACAATGGCAATTTTTTCTCCTGGGTTAACTTTCAAGTTAAAGTTTTCAATAAGTTTTGTTCTGTCATTATAACTAAACTTAACATCTTTAATATTAATTTCGCTAGAAAAATCCTGAAGTTCAGGCAAATCAGCGTCGCTAATTTCGTCTTCACTATCTAAAACTTTGAAAACTCTGGCTGATGCAGCAAAGGCAGTAATAATATCACTAATCTCACTGCTAATTTCGTTAAATGGCTTACCAAAAGTGTTAGCGTAAGCAAGAAAACTCGTTATTGTTCCTATAGTAAACGCTGGCTCGCCATTTAAAATTAAGAGCGCGCCAACAAGCCCAACAAGCGCATAAACTATTCCGTTAACAAATCTTGTTGCTGGGTTAGTTAAATTTCCATAAAACTGGCTCTTCTTTCCAACTTGACAAAGTTTATCGTTGATTTTTTCAAAGTTGTTTTTACTATTTTCTTCATAAGAAAAGGCTTTAACGACTCTTTCATTTCCTATATATTCTTCAATATATCCGCTAATTTCGCCCTCTGTTTGAACTTGCATCTTAAAGAATTTTTTACTCTTTTTAACAATATAAGCGGCAATAAAAATACTCATTGGGGTCAAAACTAAAATTAACGTTGCCATTTTAACGTTTAAAACAAACATGGCAATAATTGTTCCAACTATAGTAAAAATTCCGCTAATAATGCTTGCTATCGATTCAAGAAAGCCATCACAAACCAGGTCAATATCATTAATCATTCTGCTAAGAAGGTCGCCGTGACTATTTGTGTCAATGAAGTTTAATGGAACAGTGTTGATTTTTTTAAAAAATTTATTTCTTAACTCATAACTCGTTTTATATGCAAATGTGTTAATAGTAATATTCCCCAGCCAATTAAATATTCCAGCAATTAAAACTAAAACTAACATAATTAAAACATAATGTGTTACCGCTTGAAAATCAACCGCACTTTTACCAACGCAACTATTAATTGCAAAGCCAAGGTAAACGGGAACAAGAAGTTCCGCAATACTATTAATCAAGTCAAAAATAAATGTTAGGCCCATCAAATAACGATGCGGCTTAGCATATTTCCAAACTTTTTTAACAACATTAAATGAAACTTTTGAAGAAAGATAATTTTTCTTTTGATTTCTTAACTCGTTTTGTGTTGTTTGCTCACGGGTTGTTCTAAACATATTTTTCACCCCCTTGTTGTTGAGAAAGGTGAATCTCTTTATAAAGTGAGCATCTGTTTAATAACTCCTCATGAGTTCCAATATCTAAAACTTGTCCGCCATCTAAAACAATAATTTTATCGGCTTTTTTAATTGAGTTAGTTCGCTGGCTAACAATAAATATTGTGGTATTAATTTTCTTAAATAAAGCATTTCTTAATTTTGCGTCAGTTGCAAAATCAAGCGCAGAAGAACTATCGTCTAAAATTAAAATTTTAGGGTTTTTAACAAGCGCCCTAGCAATAGTTAACCTTTGTTTTTGGCCGCCGCTAAAGTTATTTCCTCCCCTGTTAACTTTTGCGTCAAGGAAGTTTTCATTTTCTTTAACAAAATCATAAGATTGGCTTATTTTTAAAGCTTTAATTAAATCGTCTTCACTTGCTTCAGGGTTTCCCCACATTAAGTTAGATCTAATTGTTCCCTCAAATAAAACAGGGTTTTGAGGAACAATACTAATCATACTTCTAAGGTCGCTTAACTTATAATTTTTAACGTTAATATCGTCAATTTTAACAGCACCTTTAGTTACATCATAAAACCTAGGAATAAGGTTAACAACGCTACTTTTACCACTTCCCGTTCCACCAATAATTCCAATAACTTCGCCTGGTTTAGCAATAAAATTTAAATCAGAAATAACATTTTTTATTCCATTATAACTAAAATTAACATCACAAAATTCAACCTTTCCAAAGGCTTTATTTATATCAAACTTAACTGGTTTTTTAGGGTCAACAATTGAGTTAGTAACGCTCATTAATTCGTCAATTCTATATGAACTAACCCTAACTCTTGTAAACATTGTTATTAATCTAGCAATAACAACAAGCCCTAATGCAACTTCACTAAAATAATTAATAAAGGCAATAAGTTTACCTTGAGTTAGGCCGTTTCCTAAATCAATTTCAAACCCACCAAAATAAACTAGCAGGATAATTCCAATGTTAATAATCATATAAATTATTGGTAAAAGTGATGATGAAATTTTAGTTTCACCAATACTAACACTAAGTAACTCATCATTAGCATTTTTAAATCTGTTTACTTCATAATCTTGTTTATTAAACGCTCTAACAAATCTATTACCTGAAAGATTTTCTCTTGTTATTAAGCTTGTTCTGTCAGTTTTTTGTTTAATCTTTACTAAATATGGTGTTATTTTTTTCATAATATAAAAAACAACTAAAAGTAAAAGTGGCATAACAATAACAAATAAAATTGACATTTTCAAGTCAATAGTTAAGGCCATTATTATTGAACCAATCATAATAAAAGGAGCTCTTAACCCGCTTCTTAAAAACATTCCAATTCCGTTTTGAATATTATAAACATCACCAACAGTTCTGTTTAAAATTGAAGTTGTGCTAAATTTATCAAGTTCGGCATGAGAAAAAGTATTAACGTGACTAAAAATATCTTTTCTCATTTCCTTACCAATAATTTCAGTTGCAATTGAAGAAAATTTTTGGCCAACAATTCCGGCAATAATTCCAATAATATTTAACCCAACAATAACGCTAAACAAAAGCCAAATCATTTGACTATTATTTGTTGGAATATATTTATCTATAACTATCGCCATTAAAAATGGAATTAAAATTTCAGTTGCTGCTTCAACAGCTTTAAAAAATGGACCTAAAAAAACAAAGGTCTTAAATTTTGAAATATAGTTTCTTATAAAAAAGTTTTTATTTTTTGTCTTATCCATTTTTTATGATTTTATCATATAAATAAAATTTTTACAAATTATTTTAAGTGGCTATTCTTTACTTAAAAAATAAAATCATCTTTAAAAACAGTTAAAAAAATAATCTGTCACATTTTGATTTAAAAATAGTTTTTAACAAAAATTCTGTCTTTTTTAACCTATTTATTTAAAACTTGTTTATTATTTTCCTTCTTAATTAACATTATTTTTTCTTATTTTTTCTAGCAAAAACCGACTTATTAACTTATAAACAGGCCCTACTACAACAACTACAACTAAAAACTTATTTAAAGTAATATAATGCGCGCGCGTATGTATGCGTGTATGAAATATATTATTAATAAACTAAATAATAATATAAATAAACAACAAAAAACTTAT
>JAILMD010000017.1 GCA_024692805.1 bacterium
TATTCAGGCGGCATACTAAAACCCTTTCTAACCGCCCCAATAATTGCCAAAACTCCCCTAGCATTCTTAGAATAAAAGTTGGTGCTACTCTGCCTTGGCGAATAAAAATAATAATTAAGGTTATCACCTTTTTTTGCTAGATTAATAATATCATTAATCAAAAATAAATCTGAAACCATATATGGTTTGTTTAAAACAAAGTCAAACTTTCTAATTTTTGGAACTAAAAAGATAACTCGCGCCTCATTTTTCATAAGCGGTTTAACGGCATAAAAAACCTTAAGCGCTGAAGTAAAGTTAACTGAAGTGTTTAAATCTTTTGTTTTGCCATTAGTTTTATAGTAGCATCCTGCACAATTAATAAACGCCCCAAATTCGCCAAACTCTTTATAATAATCTTCTAAACAGGTTAAAGCATCACCAATCTCACTAGCATCACAAAAATCAGCGCTAATAATATAAAGATTATAAACCCTAACGTTTTTCTTCGCTAAATAATCAAGAAGGCTTGCTTCGCCAACTTTATTTTTAACTAAAGCCAAAACTTTAAACTCTCTTGAAAGCATTTTAGCAACAACGCTTCGTCCAATTCCGCCACTCGCCCCCGTTACAACAACAACCATATAATTCTCCAAATGAAATTATCGGCTAATTTATTATTTTTAAACTTATTTTACCCATGGTGATAAAAACTTTTAAATTTGGATGCATAAGAAGGCTCAAAAAAATTCCAACGCAGGAGTTTACTTTTCGTAAATGACTGTGTTGGAATTATTTTAGAAACGCACTTAGGCGCTAAATTTAGAAGTTTTTAAATGTCGGCGTTTGTATAAACTTGCTGAACATCATCTAAATCTTCAAGAGCATCTTTAAGTTTGTTAATTGATTCAGCCTTGTTCTCTTCTAGTGGAACCATATTGTTTGAAACATATTCAACTTCACTTGAAATAATAGTAAAACCATTTTCTTCAAAGAATTTAGTAACAGCATGAAAGTTTTCTGGTGATGAATAAACAACGTATCCTTCTTCTTCGCTAACAACGTCATCAGCGCCCGCATCAAGCGCAAGCATAATAACGTCATCTTCGCTGACGCCTTCCTTATTTTCAAGCATAATTACCCCTCGCCTTTCAAACATAAACATAACGCTTCCGCTTGTTCCAAGAGAGCCACCATGTTTATCAAAAAGGTGTCTTACGTCACTTGCCGTTCTGTTTCTGTTATCAGTTAAGCATTCAACGATAAATGCAACGCCGTTAGGGCCATATCCTTCATAGGTTATTGCATCAAAGTTATCGCTTGAAGCATCAGCGCCACTTGCCTTTTTAATGCTTCTTTGAATGTTATCATTTGGCATATTATTTTGTTTAGCTTTTGCTATAACATCATAAAGTTTGCTGTTTGTTTGAGGGTCTGGGCCACCCATTTTAACTGCAACTGCGATTTCTCTGCCAATCTTGGTAAAAATTTTGCCACGAGCAGCATCTGCTTTATCTTTTGTGGCTTTAATGTTATGAAACTTACTATGTCCGCTCATAATACCCTCCTTATCTAAAATATTTTACACTATTTTTATAATTTAGTAAAACAATTTAAACCATGTTTTATAGTTTATTTCCAGCAATCGTGTAAAGCATTATGCTTGCGCAAACTGCTGCATTGAGGCTTTCCATTTCCTTTTTCATAGGAAGTGATAAAACCCTGTCAGCGCTATCTAAAATAGCCTTGCTTGGCCCGTTTCCTTCGTTGCCAATAACTAAGCAAAACTTTTCATCAGGAAGTTTTGTTTTATAAATATTAGCGCCAGCCATATCAGCAACAAAGATGGTAATTCCGTTTTTCTTACATTTAGCTAAAAAACTATCCTCATCAAGCGGATAAAAATTAACAAAGTTTATTCCGCTAGCCGAACTTCTAACTGTTTTTGGGTTATATGGGTCAACCGTGTCAATTAAAACAAGATCATTAAACCCTGTTGCAACAGCCGTTCTTATGATAGTTCCAAGGTTGCCTGGGTCACTAATTCTATCTAAAACTAAAAATGGTTTATCTTTTGGGTTAAACTCTTTGCTTGCCCTCATTTCAGCAATTGCTAAAATACCTTGAGGCGAAACGGTTTCAGTTAACTTTCCAAAAAGTTTATCACTAACAACAACTAGTTCGGCGCCAGATAAACTAATTAGCCCAGAATATTCTTCATATTTTGATTGGCTAACAAAAATTTTAACAATGTTTGTTTTAGCGCTTATTGCTTCCCCAACAGATTTAGGACCTTCTAAAATAAATTGGCCATAAAACTTTCTATATTTTTTTTCATTTAAACTTCTAAGTAATTTGATGCTTGGGTTATTTAGGCTTGAAATTATATCCATTTTTCCTCCTAAAACCAAAAAGGTATTACGAAATTGTAATACCTAATTAGTTATTTTGCTAATGCTTTTTTAGCTTGCTCAGCAAGTTTAGCAAAAGCAGCCTTATCATTAACTGCGATATCAGCTAAAACTTTTCTGTTAAGGTTAATGTTTGCTTTCTTTAAACCATCCATAAATTTAGAATAGCTTAATTCATTAACTCTTGCTTCAGCATTGATTCTTGCAATCCAAAGAGTTCTAAAATCGCGCTTTTTATTTTTTCTTCCAATATAAGCGTAATTCTCGCTCTTCATAACTGCTTCTCTAGCAACACGATAAAGCGTTGACTTGCTGCCACGATAACCCTTGGCAGCCTTTAAAATTTTTCTTCTTTTCTTTATTGCACTAACGCCTCTTTTAATTCTCATAATCGTTCTCCTTAATCTTGGCTACCAACCAATTTTTTAATAGTTTTTTCTTGAGTTGCGCTAACATAAGCCCCTTGTCTTAACCCTCTTTTACGCTTTGTTTCTTTCTTGGTTAAAATATGGCGCTTGTTTTGTTTTGCTCTTTTGATTTTTCCGCTCTTTAAAACTGTAAAACGTTTTTTAGCAGCGCTGTTGTTTTTTTGCTTTGGCATAATCTTATCTCCTTTATTTAGCAGGCTTTGGGGCTAAAAACATAAGAATGTTTCTTCCTTCAACCTTTGCTTCCTTTTCAATAACTGCATAATTTTCAACAAGCCCAAAGAATTGATTACAAATTTCAATTCCATGCGCAGAATATGCTTGTTGACGCCCTCTCATTCTTAAAGAAACCTTAACACGATTTCCTTGGGTTAAAAACTTGATGGCGTTTTTCGCTTTAATTTCAATATCATGCATTTCAATTGTCATTGATAATTGAACTTCTTTTAACTCAATAACCTTTTGGTTTTTGCGTTGTTCTTTTTCACGCTTCATTTGGTCAAATTTATATTTGCCATAATCCATAATTCTGCAAACTGGTGGGTTTGCATTAGGGCTGATTTTAACGAGGTCAAGCTCTGCTTCATCAGCAAGCCTATTTGCCTCTTTTGCGCTCATAATGCCGAGCATTGCACCATCAGGCCCGATAACACGAACTTCTAAATCAGTAATTTGTTGATTTAATTGTGCTTCTTGTTTGATAATTGTTTCCCCCTAAATTTTTTGCTAAAAAGAAGATGACTTAAAGCCATCCTCACAAACAAATAGAGTTTCCTAAAGAAACTGAACTATGTTTGCCAAACAAAATCTTTCATTCGCTTGGTGAGAAGTGGCCTTCTTCTTTCTAACTGCGGTTATTTTATCATAATAATTTAGTCTTGTCAAGCGTTTTATTTACTTATCTTGCCATTTCTTCATTATTATTGTTTTCATTTCTGCTTTCAAGCATATCAATATATTTTTCAACAAAAGCTAAAACAACGTTTGAATCGTTACCGCTAATGCCTTTAACTAACTCTTTATCGAGTTGTTTGTTATCAACAGAAACAACTGGCGTAGTAAAATAGCCAGCAGTGCAATAATAATAATCATGGTTTCTATAGTTACCTTTACGAACAGTAAGCATATGCTTTTCTCCCCACAAAAATTTCCACAATTTTATCATAACAATTAGTTATTGTCAATACCCATTTTAAATAAATATTGTCGAAATAAAGAAAAATAGCCAGCGTTGGCTATTTTCTTTCGTTTTATTAATTAATTTCCCTAGTTTTTATCTTTTGTTTCATTTCGTTAATTAATTCTTCAATTTTAACATCTTTAGCTTCAAGATTACCACGTTTTCTGATTGAAACAGTGTTGTTTGCTGCCTCATTTTCACCAATAATAATCATATAAGGAATTTTTTGCATTTGAGCGCTTCTAATTTTGTAACCAATCTTTTCAGCCCTGATATCAGTTTCAGTTCTAATTCCTGCTTCTTGAAGTTTTTTAGCAACGCTAACTGCATAAGCTTCACTCTTTTCGCTAACGTTCATAACAACGGCTTGAACAGGGCTAAGCCATAGTGGGAACGCGCCAGCAAAGTTTTCAGTTATAATTCCAAAGAACCTTTCAATTGACCCAAAGATAACCCTGTGAAGCATAATAGGCTCTTGGCGTGATCCATCACTAGCAGTATATTCAAGTTCAAATCTTTTTGGAAGTTGCATATCAAGTTGAATTGTTCCACATTGCCAAGTTCTTCCAATTGCGTCTTTAATATGAATATCAATTTTAGGGCCATAGAAAGCGCCATCACCTTTGTTTATAACATAATCCTTGCCTATTCTAGTTAATGCTCTTTCAAGGCTTGATTCAGCCCATTGCCAATCTTTAATTGTTCCAATATGGTCTTCAGGCATTGTTGAAAGCTCAAGTTTATAGGTTAACCCGAAAACTTTGTAAACCTTATCAACGAGGTTAATAATATTAGCAATTTCGTCTTCAATTTGATCACGAGTCATAAAGATATGGGCATCATCTTGAGTAAAGCAACGAACTCTAAATAATCCGTGAAGCGTTCCACTTGCTTCGTGGCGATGAACTTTACCAAGCTCAGCAACTCTTAATGGAAATTCCCTATAACTATGAACTCTTTCTTTATATAAAAGCATTCCGCCTGGGCAGTTCATTGGTTTAACCGCGAAAGTGTCATCTTCAACCTTGAAAGTATACATATTCTTTTTATAGTGATCCCAGTGACCAGATTTTTCCCAAAGCTCACGATTTAGGGCAATTGGAGTTGTTATTTCAACATAGCCAGCTTTTTTATGTTCTTCTCGCCAGAAGTTAATAAGCTCATTAATTACGATTTGGCCTTTTGGCATAAAGAAAGGCATTCCAGGCGCATAATCAGATAAGAAGAATAAATCAAGCTCTTTGCCGAGTTTGCGGTGATCACGCTTTTCAGCCTCTTCAACCATTTTAAAATATTCTTCCATTTCGCTTGCTTTATCAAAAGCAACGCCATAAATTCTAGTAAGCATTTTATTCTTTTCATCACCACGCCAATAAGCGCCCGCAATCTTAGTTAGTTTAAATGCTTTAATCATTCCTGTGCTTCTAAGATGTGGCCCACGGCAAATATCAAAAAAGTCGCCCTGAGAATACATAGTTATCTTTTCGCCTTCAGGGATAGCGTCAATAAGCTCAACCTTATAACTTTCTTCATTTTCATCCATAAGTTTTAAGGCTTTTTCTCTTGTTATTTCTTTTCTAGTTATTTCAAAGTCAGCTTTAATTATTCTTTTCATTTCGGCTTCAATTTTTGGTAAGTCTTCTTGAGTTATAGGAGTTTTAAAATCAAAGTCATAATAAAAACCTTCCTCAGTTGCTGGGCCAATAGAAAGTTTAGCAGTTGGGTAAATTGCCTTAACTGCTTGCGCCAAACAATGGGCAGTTGAATGCCTTAAAACCATTTTATATTCAGGGTCACGATTAGTTATAATCGTTAACTTACAATCTTTAACAAGTTTTGTTCTAAGGTCAATAAGATCTTCACCAACCTTTCCGCAAACTGCCATTCTTGCAAGATTAGGGCTAATGCTTTCAGCAATTTCTAAAACTGTTGTTCCCTTTGGGTATTCCCTTACTTCATCTCTTAATTCAATTTCCATAATTTTCTCCTTTGGTGCATAATAAATAAAAAAACCTTATGCACACTAAAATCGTTAAAACGATCAAAGTTAGCATAAGGACGATTTAATTAACCGCGGTTCCACCTTATTTGCGCTAAGCGCCACTTTTATTCATTATACTTTACCTAATTAGCAGTGGTTTCACGCTAAGCCTGTTTGCTCACCTTCCAGCCAAGGGCGAACTCTCTAGAAAACCATTAACTTAGGCTACTTGTCTGCAAATAAAGTACTGAAAGAATTATATTCTTTAAAAAACAATTTGTCAACCACTTTTCAAAACAATTTTAGGCATTTTTTGAAATTATTTTTCAACAACCATAACTCTGTTTTCAAAAATTGATTCTAGGCAACTAATTAGCCTATTTTCATTTAGGTTATGAATAACGATTTTAGCTGGCGATAGTTCAATCAAATTTGAAACGATATTACTTTCATTTAAGCTTGAAATTTCATCTAAAAGAGTTAACGGAACAAAGTTTGAATCGGCTATAACTAGTTTATCGTTATCTTTAAACAAATGAACTTCAAAAGAGTTAATTTCACTTGTTTGAACTAAAAATTTTATAAGGTTTAAACCTGAATTTGTTAGTTTTAAATTTATAGAATTATTTTCAACAAGGCTGCAGATTTCGCTCCACCTATCTCTAAGCAACCCAAGTTTGAAATAATAAAACCTATCAAGGTTTAACTCGCTTTCTAGAATTAAATTTTTCTTAATTATATCTTTATCAGTTTGTTTATCAAAAACGGCTAGCGCGCTTATTAATGCGCTTTGAGTTAAGTTATCGCCAAGCGTTAGCCTAACGTTATTAAAAATAAACTCACTCTTATATTTTATTGTTATAACTTCGCTAATGAGTTCTAATAAAAGCAAAACAAAATAGTCTTTTTGCTTTTTAGGAACGGCAAGAGTTAACTTACTTCTGCCCTTTAAATTAACTTTAATAATTAAGCCGCCAACAAACTTAACTTGGCTTGAAATTTTGCTATAAATATAATTAAGCATTGCCGATTCATTACTGCTAACGCTAAGCGTTTGTTCCCACATACTTTCTCCTTAAAAATAGTATATGAAACAACATTTGCAATTAACCAAAAAAAATTAAAATAAAAACGCTAACCTAAAATTAGCGTTTTTCTAACAAATTGCTTAATTTTCTTCCATTAGTTAAATTCTATAACCAACTTCAGTTTCGTTTTCTTCCATAATTCTTCCCGTTTCGTTTGTTACCCTAAGTTTTTCGCAAACTTCACGAGATAATTCCATAAGTTCAGTTCTATCAATAAGCCTAACTCCATTTTCTTTAGCAAGCGTTTCAGCTTGTTCAGTAAAGGTTGAGTTTGTAACAACAAAGGCTTCTTCGGCTAAATAATGAGCCTTAGCGCCAACAACCTCGCTAACGCTTTTAGAACCAACACTTTTGTTATATCTTTTAGCCTGAACAACAGTTTTAATTCCATCTTTAACTAAAATAAGGTCAGCGCCATAATCACGGCTTTTACTCGTTACTTCAACGGCATAGCCAAGATAGAAAAACAAGCATTTTAAATATTCTTCAAACTCATAACCTTCCATAATATCGATGCTAGTTATATCGCTTGATAAGATTAACTTCCTTCCCGTTTCGCCTTCGCGCTTCCACTTCTTATATTTAGCGTGTTTTATTATTGCCTCAATTAGTTTATAAATAAGAAAAACAGGCAACAAAATAACAAACAGAATAAAACATATTATTCTAACAGCTATGTTCGGTTTCTTAGCCATGTTTCCCCCTTTTATTATTCTAAAACATTTTTTGATAATTTCAAAATGTTTTATTATTCGCTTTTAACTTTTTAATCAATATGGTAAAATTTTAGTGAGGTAATTATGATAATAACAATTGACGGAACAAGCAGTTCTGGAAAAAGCACTGCCGGAAAAATGTTAGCTAACAAATTAAACTTTTGCTTCCTTTCTAGCGGCGAAATTTATAGAGCAATCGCCTATTTAATTATTAAATATAACCTTAATTCTGATAATGTTAAAAATTGTTTATTAGTTATGGAAAAGGCTAAAATTAGCGCAAAAGTTAAAAATAACATCGCCCAAATTTATATTGATGAAGTTAACGCAACGCCCCTTCTTCATAACCCTGAAGTTAGCGTGATGAGCGCTAAAATATCACCTATTCACGAGTTTAGAGAATTTGCTCGTTCGCTTCAACATAAGATTGCCGAAATCTGTAAAGATATTGTTGTTGAGGGGCGCGATACCGGAAGCGTTGTTTTCCCTAACGCTGATTATAAATTCTTCGTTTCTGCTTCACTTAAAGAGCGAACTAACAGGCGTTATCTTGAATATAAATCAAGCGGTAAAAAGATAACAAAAGCCGAAGTTTTAGCCGCCCTAAAAGAAAGAGACATGGCTGACCAAACAAGGCATGAAAGCCCATTAATTGTTCCAAAAGGCGCAGTTAAAATTAATTCATCAAATATTGACGCAAATTGCGTTACTAAAATAATGTTAGATCACGTTAAAAAGGCATAAAAAAAGCGGTTTAAAACCGCATTTTTTATTTACTCTTTTTCTTATCAGATTTAACAAGCATTTTCTTTTCGCCATCATAATAGCCACAATTTGAGCAAACGCTGTGAGCTACTTTTTTCTCATGACAATTAGGGCACTCAACTAGTGTTGGAGCACTTGCCTTCCAGTTAGCAATTCTGCTTCTTCCTCTGCTTTTTGAAACTTTGTGTTTTGGAACTGCCATTAATCTTTCCTCCTACTTAAATTTATCCGCTAGTTTAACAAAGGGATTATCTTCATTAAACTTAATTTTACAATCGCAAGCGCCCTCATTAAGATTTTTTCCGCAATTTGAGCAAACGCCAAGGCAATTATCTTTGCATAAAACACGCGACGGAATATTAACTATAACAAGTTGATTAACAATGTCATCTAAATCAACTTTATTAGCACTAATAACGAAATGCTCTTGATCAAACTCGCTTGTTAAAATTTCATTAACTTCAACAAACAGGTTTTCTTCAAAACTAACCCCACACTTTGAGCAAACAAACTCCATTGGAACTCTAATCTCGCCAACAAGTTTGATTTGATCACCATCAAGCCTTGCTTCAAGGTTTGCTAGCCCCGCGCCAACAAACTTATATGGCGCAGCAAATTCAGAATTTTCATCAAAGCTAAATTCAAAACTTGCCTTCTCACTTGGCTTTACTCTTGCGAGCAAATTAGTTAAATCAAGAATATTACCTTCTTTATTTAATGCACGGCTCATTATATACCACCATTTTAATTTTGTCAATCGTTTTTGTTAAATTGACTTTTTATTTGTTTAATCCTAAAACAACGTCTTTTGTTTCTCTTGCTATCATTATTTCTTCGTTAGTTGGAATAACAAAAATTCTTGTTTTGCTGCCCTTTCCAGTAAGTTCAACTTCAGCGCCCTTAGGTGTTTTAGCATTTTGTTCGTAATCAAGAACAATTCCAATTCCTTCAAGTCCTCTGCAAACCTTTTCTCTAAACTCTGGCCCATTTTCACCAACGCCAGCAGTAAACGCAATGGCGTCACAACCGCCTAAAACTGCCATATATGAGCCAATATATTTCTTAATTCTGTAAGCGCACATATCAAGAGCCAACCTGCAATTATCGGCTCTTTCGCTAACTTCATCGCTATAAGCAATGGCTTCAATATCACGCATATCCTCGCTAACACCGCTAACGCCAAGTAACCCACATTTCTTATTAAGCCAAGTTACTGCTTCTTGCACAGTTTTACCAGTTTTTTCGCAGTAAGTCGCCAAAACGCTAGGGTCAATATCACCACTTCTTGAACCCATAATTAAGCCTTCAAGCGGAGTAAAGCCCATGCTTGTGTCTTGACATTTTCCATCTTTAACAGCACAAAGTGAACTTCCGTTTCCTATATGGCAAACAATAAACTTGCCTTTAAAGCCCATCTTTTCAGCCATAATCTCTGAAACATATTTATGAGAAGATCCGTGAAAACCATATTTTCTAATATTCCAATCTTTATATGCAGTTTGGTCAACAGCATATCTATAAGCATATTCTGGCATTGTGCTGGTATGGAAAACGGTATCAAAAACAACAACTTGTGGAGTTTGTGGTAATAATTTTCTGCAGGCTTCAATACCTAAAATATGCGCCTTGTTATGAAGCGGAGCAAGCGGAATAAGGCTTCTAATTTCTTCAACAACCTTATCCGTTACTAATTCGCTCTTTTTAAAGATAGCGCCACCCTGAACTATTCTGTTACCAATTGCATCAATTTCGTTTAGTGAACTAATAACCCCACATTCTTTGCTAACAAGAGCGTCTAAAATATGTTTCATAGCAACAGAATGGTCAGGCATATCAACCTCAATAACCTTCTTTTGGCCATTCCATTTATGAGTAAACCTTCCGTCAATCCCAATTCTTTCGCAAAGACCCTTTGCTAAAACATTTTCAGTTTCCATATCAAAAAGTTGATACTTAACTGATGAACTACCTGAATTAATAACTAAAATTTTCATACTTTCTCCTTCTTAAAGTTTTTATCATATTTTCTCATTTTTTGCAAGGTTTTTTAAACGCTTGCTTGCAAAACTGTTATTGCTATTGTTAAAAGCATTTCTTTACTTGTTGCCCCACGACTAAGGTCATTAACTGGAGCATTAAGCCCTTGAATTATTGGTCCAACCGCAACCGCTCCGCTAAATCTAGCAACAAGTTTATAACTAATGTTAGCGCTATTCAGATCAGGGAAAACAAAAACATTTGCTTGACCTTTTAAAACGTCTTTTTTACATTTAATTTTGCTAACAAAACTGCTAACAGCGGCATCAGCCTGAATCTCACCATCAATAACAAGTTTTTTATCTTTAGCCTTAACTAAACTAAGCGCTTGTTTTATTTTTAAGATTGATTCATCTTTTGTTTCACTTGCTTGCGTTGAATAACTAAGCAAGGCAACTTTAGGCTCAACCCCTGCCAAAGTTTTCATAGTTTTAGCTGAAGCTAGGGCAATGCTAGCAAGATCTTCAGATTCAGGGTTAATAATAACCGAACAATCAGCAAATCCAACAACGCTATCTTTTGTTTCAATTGTTGCTTCCTTTGGAACGCTAAGAAGCATTATGCTTGAAGCCTTTGTTATCCCCTCTTTACATTTAATTATTTGCAAGGCTGGTCTTAAAACGTCAGCTGTTTTTAACCTAACCCCTGCAACAATTCCATCAGCCATTTTAAAATAAACCATCATAACGGCAAAAGTCATATTTTCTTTAACTGCGGCTCTTGCCCCATCAATTGTTACGCCCTTATGTTGCCTAAGTTCAAAATATTTTTGAGCAAACTTTTCACAATCGGGCGAGGTTTTAGGGTTAATTATTGTTATCTTTTCTCTAACCCCAGGCTCTAACTTAGCTTTTAATTTTTCATCACCAAGTAAAACAATTTTAGCGATATTTAATTTTGTTGCCTTAACCGCACATTCAATCGCCCTTTCATCTTCCCCTTCAGGAAGAACAATCGTTTTACCGCTATTTTTTGCTTTATCAATAAAACTATCAAAAATGTTCTCTTTCATAAAAACTCCTTGAAAATTTTTGCAAAAGTTATATAATTAAGACTAGTATAACACTATCACAAACTTTTTCAAAATAATTAAAGAAGGTATTTATGGAATTTTGTGCAATAATCTGTGAGTTTAACCCACTAACAAATGGTCACGCTTATTTTATAGAAAAGTCAAAAGAAAAAAGCGGGCTTCCATTGGTTGCCATTATGAGCGGAAACTTTACCCAACGCGGAACACCTGCTGTTTTAGATAAATTTTCACGCGCTGAAATTGCGGTTAAATTAGGCTGTTTTGCCGTTTTAGAATTACCAACGTGTTTTGCGGTTAGCCCTGCTCAAAACTTTGCTTATGGGGCTATTTCTTGCGTTAAAAGTTTAAATAATATAACTAACATTGCCTTTGGGGCTGAATGGGATAACCTTGATGACCTTATAACAATAGCAAAGTTTGAACTTAACCCAGCAAACGAATTTAACCAAGCCCTTAAAAGCGAACTAAAACTTGGTAAAAATTATAACGCAGTTTATTCAAATTTGCTTGAAAAATTTTTGCCAAATATTAAAGTTAGTGAGATTTTAAGCGGAGCAAATAATATTTTGGCGATTGAATATATTAAAGCCATAATTAAACTCAAATTAAACTTAAAAATCAATTTAATTAAGCGAAATGATAATGGATTTAATTCTAATGTTGAAGCCGGCAAGTTTTTGGGCGCAACAGGCGTTAGAGAAAGATTAACAAGCAGTGAAGATATTAGCGCGTTTGTTCCAAAACAAACTCTTGAAGCGTTAAATAAATTCACTTTTGATTATTCAGGTTTTCATAATCTTGAAAGATTAAATCTTGCAACAAGTGAGCCTAAAAAATTATCTAATCTTTTTGACTATTGTGAAAACATTGAATATAAACTTAACTCCCTCGCCCTAAATAAAACAAACATAAACGAAGTTATTAATGGTTGCGGGAAAAGATATAGAACGGCTAAAATAACAAGGCTAGCGCTTTATAGCGTTTTAAACTTAACAAAAACCAAACACGCAAAAATTTCAAGCGGAAAAACCTGCATGAAACTTTTAGCGATTAAAAAAGAAGATAAATCAAAAATCAAAGAATTGATTTCGAAGAATTCAAAAATTGTTATAACAAGCAAAGATTACACAAAACCTAATGAAAGTTTGAACTTTGACCTATCTTCAAGCAAAATTTATTATTCATTTTCAAACTTGCCAATTAGTTATGATTTAACCCACGGAACAAGTTTTGTAGATTAAAAAAAATAATGCAGAAATGCATTATTTTCTTTTATTATCTTTATCAACGCCAATTGATTTAGAAGGAAGCCCGTTAGGGTTTTCACGGTTATATTTTTTCGCCGCTTCTTTATATTCCTCTGAATTTAAAATGTCATCTTTTTCATCAGTTTGTAAAACAATTGGTTTTTCATTTGAATATCTATAAATTCTAACGTTATCAAAAATTAAGAAGGCTATAAACATTATTCCGCAACTTGCAACGCCGGTAACAAAACCATATAAAAATCCTTTTAAAGCCCATAAAACAATAACAAAAATCATTGAAAGAAGCCTGATAATAAAATATTCTTCAAACTTTGATGACTTAACAAAAAGGCTAACACAAAGAACGGTTGCGCTTATTGCATCAACAAGCCCTAAAACCTCATATTGCCAAACCTTAGTCATAAAGTAAGAACCAACTGAGCCGCCAATAACAATGCAAATTAATGCAAAATATTGATGAGTTTTAAAACGCTTTTTATTTTCAACAAGTTTATCAGTTTTCTTAGTAAACAAATTTGAAATTTTAGTTATTAAATAACAAAGCGGAACTAAAACTGCGTGACTTAAAAAACCATTTTGATAACAAAAATATGCGTAAAGCGCGCTCCACATTAGCGCGAAAAACAAGTCTAGAACTTTATTTAAATCATTTAAAAATAAAGAAAGAAGGCCAACGATTAAAATGCTTAGCCCAAGATATTCTTCATAACCAAAAACACAAACCAAAACATCAAGAATAACAAACAAAATAAATAACAATGCTTCAGTTAAGAAAGATGATCTTATTCCCTTATTACTTTCAACTTTTCCCATAGCTTACCCATTTAATAAAAAACTTTTCGTTTGA
>JAILMD010000013.1 GCA_024692805.1 bacterium
GGGAAAAAAGACTTGCTTGATAGCAAAATCATAAAAAAATTTGGAGATTATAATGACAGAACAAGCCTTTAATAAAAAAATTGAAAGTGTTTATAATGGTGAAAATTTAAAGTTAATTAGATTAGCTTTATCTTTTATTAAACAAAAGTTTATAAATGATTCTTTTATGCTTGACCACGCTATTGAAACTGGGGCAACGCTTGTTGACTTTGGCCTTGATAGTAAAACTATTGTAACGGGTTTAATTTGCAGAGTTCCTGATAAAATTCCTGGTTCTCTAAAAGAAATTAAAGAACTTTTTGGCGATGAAATTTATAACTTAGTTTCATTATGCTTTAAGGTTAACACTTTTGACTACGATAGCGAATCAAAAGGTGAGTTTGATAACCTAAGGAATATGCTTCTTGCAATCGGTAAAGATATTAGAGTTATTTTAGTTAAGATTTGTGACAGATTTGATGAAATGAATAAACTTGATTCTTTTCCAAAAGAGAAGCAAATTGAGCTAGCAAGAGAAACTTGGGACATTTTTGTTCCCTTAATTGAAAGATTAGGAATGAATAAAATGCGAAGCGATATTGAAGATATTTGCTTTAAAACGCTAAACCCTAGTGAATATAATGCTTTAAAACAAGACCTTGACGCTAAGTTTCATGAAAAAACAAAGATAATGAGCGAAATTGAAAATAACCTTAAAGGAGTTTTAACAAAACTTAACATAAATGGCGTTGTAACCTCAAGATTTAAGCATTTTTATAGCGTTTATAAAAAGATTAAAAAAGCGGGAATTGACAAAATTTATGATATCATTGCCTTAAGAATTATTGTTGATGAAGAAAAAGATTGTTATGCTTGTTTAGGTGAAATTCATTCACTTTATAGGCCAATTCCTGGAAGAATTAAAGACTACATAGCAAGCCCAAAACCAAATGGATATAAAAGCCTTCACACAACGCTTTTAACCAAAGACGGCGTTCCTTTTGAGGTTCAGATTAGAACACGTGAGATGCACGAATTTTGTGAATATGGAATTGCTGCTCACTGGCGATATAAAGAGGGCAAAACAAAGTTAGACCAACTTGAAGAGCGAATTAATTGGTTTAGAAAAACGCTTGAAGATGAAAGCCAAATCAAAGATGACGAGAAGTTTGTTAACGCGGTTAAAATGGATCTTGCAACAGGCGAGATTTGGGTTTTTACGCCTAAGAGAAAACCAATAAGTCTTCCTGAAAATGCAACACCTGTTGATTTTGCTTATGCAATTCATAGTGGCGTTGGTAATAAATGTGTTGGCGCTAAGGTTAACGATAAAATGGTTCCTTTAAGTTATGTTTTATCAACCGGTGACGTTGTTGAAATATTAACTAGCCCAAACAGCAAAGGCCCAAGCCTTGATTGGCTTAACTTTGTTGTTAGTTCTGGCGCAAAACAACAAATTAGAACTTTCTTTAAAAAACAGTCAAAAGACACTAACATAAAACTTGGAAAAGAAATTTTGGAACTTGAGTCTAAAAAATGTGGTTATTCGCTTCAAGATTTATTAACTTCAAGTGAGGTCAGTGACCTTCTAACTAGGTTTAACTTAATATCGATTGAAGATATTTTTGCCGCTGTTGGATATGGCGGAATAACCTCAAAACAAGTTTTAGGTCACGCTGTTGGGTTGCGTAAAACTCAAGAAAAACTTGAGAGAAAGAAAGAATTAGCATTATCAAGCGCTTCAAAACCTCAAAAAGATAACAATGCTGTTATTGTTGATGGCAAAAAGGGAATAAGCGTTAGGTTTGGCGGGTGTTGTCATCCAATTGCTGGCGATGAAATAGTTGCCTTTTCAAGCGCAAGGGGAATAACCGTTCATAAAAAAGATTGCAGAAACGTTAAGGGAATAAGCGCTTCTAAAGAAATTCACGTTTGTTGGGAAGGCGATTCTAAATCGATGTTTGTTGTAACAATGACGGCTCTAGCAAGTGATGCTAACCTTGCCCTTGTTTCAATAACAAACCTTTTGTCTAACCTTAAAGTTAATATTGTTTCAATAACGAGCAAACTAAATAGTTCTAATGAAAGTTTGATTACTTTAAAAATTAGCGTTGCCAATAGGCAAAATGAGTTATTTGTTAAGCAAAAACTCAAACAACTCGACACAATATATAATTTAAAATAATTAGTAAGAATTTTTGCTAAAGTGTTTACATTTTAAAATATATGTGTTATATTATTACCTGACCAACACCAAGGTTTAGCGAGTCCTTCAACGCTTTGCTTTGGAGTTCGGCGAATTAAATAAAGGAGAAGGAAAATGACAAAGGAAAGAAAATCACAAATTATTGCTGAGTTTGGAAGAAACGAAGGGGACACTGGTTCTCCTGAAGTTCAAATCGCTCTTTTAACTGAAAGGATTAACCATTTAACTGATCACTTAAAAGAAAACAAGCAAGATTTACATTCACGCAGAGGTTTGCTTCAATTAGTCGGAACAAGGAAAAGACTTTTAGCTTACCTTAAAAACACAAACCTTGAAAGTTATCGTGAATTAATAGCAAAACTCGGAATTAGAAAATAATAAAACGGGCGATAGCATTTTATCGCCCAGTTTTTTTGGAAGGAGAAAAGAATGGTAGAAGAAAAAAGGTATAATTTAAATGTAAGCGGAAAAGACCTTGAAGTTAGAATTGGTAAATATGCTGGTCTTGCTAATGGCTCTTGTATAGTTAAATGTGGCGAAACAATGGTTATGGTTAACGTAACAATGAGCGATAAGCCTCGTGAAGGAATGGACTTTTTCCCTTTAGGAGTTGACTTTGAAGAAAAAATGTATTCAGTTGGTAAAATTCCTGGTGGGTTTAAGAAACGTGAGGGCAGAGCAAGTGATAAAGCTATTTTAACTAGCAGATTAATTGATAGGCCAATTCGTCCGCTTTTCCCAAAGGGATTTTATAATGACGTTGCCGTTGTTGCAACAGCATTAAGCGTTGACCCTAATAATCCTCCTGAAGTTTTAGCAATGATCGGATCAAGCGTTGCTTTAAGCATAAGCGATATTCCATTTGCTGGCCCAACAGGAAGCGTTGTTGTTGGAATGGTTGACGGAAAATATGTTATCAATCCAGACGTTGAAACAAGCGAAAAATCAAGGCTTCATTTAACCCTATCTGGAACAAAAGATGCTATTATGATGGTTGAAGCAGGGGCAGATGAAATTAGCGAGCAAGAAATGCTTGACGCTATTATGTTTGGTCACGAAGAAATTAAGAAAATTGTTGCATTTATTGAAGGCATTGTTGCTGATTGCGGAAAGCCAAAGAAAGAAATTGAATATTATAAAGTTGGCGAAGATGTTGAGGCAAGCGTTAGAGAATATGCAGATGAAATGCTTAACGAGGCTCTTGGCGTTACAACTAACAGGCTTGTTAGAACTGAAAAGGTTGATGCCGTTGAAGCAAACTGCTTAGAGCATTTTGCTGAGCAATATGAAGGTCGTGAGCAAGAAATTAAAGACGCCCTTTATAAAATGAAGAAAGAAAAGGTTAGAGCTAATATTATTAACTCAGGAATCAGACCAGATGGAAGAAGCGTAACTGAAATTCGTCCAATTTGGTGTGAGGCTGGTGTTTTACCAAGAGTTCATGGAAGTAGCGTATTTACTCGTGGTCAAACTCAAGTTATGAACGCTTTAACTCTTGGAACAATTAGCGAAGTTCAAAAACTTGATGGGTTAGATGAAACTGAATATAAGCGTTATATTCATCACTATAATATGCCTCCTTATGCAACAGGCGAAGCAAAACCTCTTAAATCACCAGGAAGACGTGAAATTGGTCACGGAGCACTTGCTGAAAGAGCGCTTCTTGCTGTTATTCCAAGTGAAGAGGAATTCCCTTATGCTTTAAGGCTAGTTAGTGAAGTTTTATCTTCTAATGGGTCTTCATCAATGGCAAGCGTTTGCGCTTCAACACTTTCACTTATGGACGCTGGCGTTCCTATTAAAGAGCCTGTTGCCGGAATTGCTATGGGTCTTATTAAAGATGAAGAAAGCAAGAAAGTTGTTGTTCTTAGCGATATTCAAGGTCTTGAAGATTTCTTAGGCGATATGGACTTTAAGGTTGCGGGAACTAAAAACGGTATAACCGCAATTCAAATGGATATTAAGATTAAAGGAATTGATAAGAAGATCTTAACAACCGCTCTTGAGCAAGCAAGACAAGGCAGAATGGAAATTATGGGCAAAATGCTTGCTGTTATCAGCGAACCAAGAAAAGAGTTAAGCAAATATGCTCCTAAGATTATTTCATTTGATATTGACCCAGAAAAGATTGGCGAAGTTATTGGTTCTGGTGGTAAAACTATCAATAAAATAATTGAGCAAACAGGCGTTAAAATTGATATCAGTGACGAAGGCAAGGTTATGATTGCTTCAAGCGATCTTGATGCTTGCGAACAAGCTAAATCAATCATCAAAGAAATTCTTTTTGAACCAGTTGTTGGTGAAAGATATACCGGAACTGTTGTAAAGATTATGCAATTTGGTGCTTTTGTTGAATTAACAAATAACGTTGATGGAATGATTCATATTTCAAAACTTAGCGATAAGAGAGTTGAGAAAGTTGAAGATGTTGTTGCAATTGGCGACAGAGTTAACGTTGAAGTAATAAAGGTTGACGAAAAAGGAAGAGTTGATCTTAAACTCATTGAAAAATTATAATAATTAAACCGGCAAATTAATGCCGGTTTTTTTGTGACTTATATTATTTTATATAATATAAAACATATTTTGCTAGCCCCCTTGACAACAAAAAAATCTGTTGTATAATAATTTCAAAGGGAAATACTAATGAAAAAGATTTATTCACCATTAAACAAGGGTTTTGAGCATTTTACAAGAGAACAAGGTTATGTTTCTTTTGATAATAATATTGCAAAGAAAATGGACGCAAGGTTAATTCCAACCATGCAATTATATCTATCTTTTTTGGCGTCTGAAAAATTCTCTTACAACAAAAATGATCAAACAATCGACATTAATGTTAATGGTGATATAGTTAATAATCTTTATGACAAAAAGGGGTA
>JAILMD010000029.1 GCA_024692805.1 bacterium
GACTTTCATAAAGAACAAAACTTTATCAACATAGGTTTTTGTTTCTCTAAATCTAATTTGGTTTTTATCAAGTTTAATGTTGTTACCCATCCAATTAATAACATTTCCCTCGCCTGCGTTATAAGCAGCAAGAGCGGTAGCAAGGTCATTAAACTTATTATATAAATAACTAAAATAATATGTTCCATATCTTATGTTTGTTACTGGGTCTGTTAAATCAAAACTAGCGTCGCCAAGTTTTTGTTTGATATAGTTAGCGGTTGTTGGCATAACTTGCATTAACCCAACCGCTCCAGCCTTTGAAAGGCAATCTTTATTAAAATTACTTTCCGCTTTTATTATTGAATAAATTATTTCTTTGTTAACATTAAATTCAAGAGAACTCGCTTCAACATATTCACTATATTTAGTTGGAAATTGTTTAATAAAAACAACCCCTAAAATATCAAAAAGGGAAAGAAAAATCGTTATGCTTAAAACTAACCATATTTTTCTCATATAGTAATTTTATGCATAACGATAACTTTTTAAAATATTAATGCGCTTCGCCCCACCTATAAGCAACGCTCAAATTAACTTTAAGCGGAACTTTAAGTTTATAGGCTCCCTCCATCTCGCTTGTTAAAATCTTTTCGACTTCGCTAACTTCATCTTTTGGGCAGTCAACAACTAATTCATCATGAACCTGCATAATAAGTTTTGCTTTTAATCCGCTCTTGGTTAGTTTTTCTTCAACAGCGTTCATTGCCTTTTTGATTATTTCAGCAGCCGTTCCTTGAATGCAAGTGTTTTGAGCAATTCTTTCAGCCCTTGTTCTAACGTTAAAGTTGTTTGACTTAATGTCAGTTATTAACCTCTTTCTTCCGCCATCAGTCAAAACAAAACCATTTTCTTTAGCAAAATTGATTTCATTTTTCATAAACTTATCAATGTTAGGGTGAATTCTAAAGAATTCTTCAATATAGTTTCTTGCTTCTTTTGCCGTTATCTTTAAGTCGCCAGAAAGCCCATATTCGCTAATTCCATAAACAACACCAAAGTTAACAACCTTAGCAATTCTTCTCATTACGTCAGTAACCTGGTTTGGCTCAACTCTAAAGATTTCACAAGCCGTTTTGTTGTGAATATCTTCATTGTTTTTAAAGGCTCGTAAATAAAACTCATCGTCACTAAGGTGCGCTAAAACCCTTAATTCAATTTGAGAATAGTCAGCATCAACTAAAACATTACCTTCTTTGCTAGCAGTAAATAGCGACCTAACTTCTCGCCCTTCTTCGCTTCTAATAGGAATATTTTGAAGGTTTGGCTCGCTTGAAGAAAGCCTGCCTGTTGCAGTTAAGGCTTGGTTAAAGTTTGTTCTTATGGCGCCATCAGCCTCAACATGTTCTCTCATTCCTGCTAAATAAGTTCCATAAAACTTACTTGCTTTTCTATATTCTAAAATAACAGGAATTATATCGTGCATTCCAAGGTAGCTTTCTAAAACGTCAGCACTCGTGCTTCCCTTAGAGCTCTTTGGAAGGCTTAGTTTTTCAAATAAAACGTCTGCTAGTTGTTTAGGAGAATTAACATTAAACTCACACCCTGCAAGGCTATATATTCTCTCAACAAGGCGCTCCATTTTAGTTTTATATTGTTCTTCAAGATTGTCTAGCATTTTTTGATCAATCTTAAAGCCCCTTTGCTCCATTTCAAATAGCGTAAATATCAACTTAAACTCAACGTTATAAACTAAGTCTTTAAGTTTATCAGTTGTTATATCGCCTTTAAGTTCTTCAAAATCGGCTAAAAGTGATGACGCTGGGAGATTTTTATTGTTACCAAAATATTCAAAAACATCATCATTATTTTTTATAACAATGCCCCTAACACAATTTGTTGCAACGCTAATATCAAAAATGTTTGAATCAATTTTAACACCACAATCTTTAAGAAAATAAAACATTTTCTTAGCATCAAGGTAAACTTTTGTTACATTTTTATTCTCTAAAATAGGTTTTAATTCCGCTAAAACTTCTTCATCATTTAACGCGATGCTAAACAAATCTGTTGGCGGAAAAACAACATACTCTTCACCGCTAAATGAGAAATGTAGTTCACCATTTTTGGCCCTATATATAGCGATTTTATCTGTTTTTTGGTTATCTAAAACAAGTTTTTTAAGCTCATCAAGGCTTTCAATTTTATTAATTTGTTGTAAGTTTTGATTAATTTTATTTTGGCTTTCAGGTTTAAAAATTTCCGTCCTTTTTGTTAGGCTTCTAATATTAAACCTTTCAAAGAAAGTAAGTAACTCTCTATCAAAAGGAAAATCAATTTTAAAGTCATCAAGAGTCTCATTTAGCGTAATATCTGTTTTAATTGTTGCAAGCATTTGGCTTAAATAAGCGTTATCTTTACTTGCTTTAAGTTTATTAGCAACTCCCTCTTTAATTTTATCAAGGTTAGCATAAACGTTATCAAGCGTTTTAAATTCATTAATTAGATCTGTTGCGCTTTTTGGACCAATTCCAGCAACGCCAGGAATATTATCTGAAGCGTCACCTTGAAGCGCTTTAAGGTCAACAACTTGGTTTGCTTCAACACCATAAAAATCTTTAATGTTTTTATTTGTTAAAAGTTCATAAACTGAGATTCCCTTTTTCATATAACAAACTGACGTTTTATTATCAATTAGTTGAAAAGAATCTCGGTCTCCCGTAAAAATTATTGACTCTGCGTTATATTTTTTAGAAATAGTCCCAATAAGATCATCTGCCTCAAAGCCCTCTTTCTCAACAAGCCTAATATTCATTATTTTGAGCATTTCTTTAAGCCCAGGAATTTGACTTGCTAATTCAGTTGGCATTGGTTTTCGGTTTGCTTTATAACCATCAAACATATCAGTTCTAAAAGTATGCTTGCTAACATCAAAACAAACAACCATATGGGTTGGTTTAAAATCTTGAATAATTTTAATAACTTCATTTGCAAAGCCATAAATAGCGTTAGAATATTCGCCTTTTAAGTTTGTTAAAGGTGGCAACGCATAAAACGCCCTGTAAAACAAACTGCTTCCATCAATGATAACTAGTTTATTGTTTTCCAAGTTTTGCCTCCTTCTTTGGCTTGATAAAATAACTTAAAAATGCTTGAGTTAAACTTAAAACGCCTAAAACAATTAAAACATAAAAGCTAAAACCTAGTGAAAAATTAGTTCCGGAATAGTTAATGCTTGATAAATAAAGCCCAACACTTAAACAAACAAAAACAACAAAAAATCCTTCACTTATCTTAATTATCAATTGAGCAAGATTAAACATATTTTGGTAATATCCAAAAAATTTAATAATTGTTAAAATCAAATCGATAAGCAATAAACTAACTAAAATCGCTATTGAAATAACGCTTAAAAGCGAGCAAGTTGCGCTGGCTTCAGTTCTAAAATTTCGCTCATTTGAAATTAAAACCTTACAAACATAGTCGCCAGAATCCGTTTGCCCCGCTTCAAGCATTTTAGCTGATTCATAGTCAACATATTGGCTTTGTTTAGAATTATCGCCAGCAAAAGTATAGGCGCTTATTTCGCCCTTGCCTAATGCCCCGTCATAATGGATTATTCCAATTAAGCCAATCGTTAACGCTAACAAAATAAAAATTAGCGAAAAGATTTGCTTAAAAAGGTTATTTGTTAAAAGTTTCCTCACTTAATCTCTCCATAACTAAATCAGTTATCTTTTTATTAATTTCTTCCCTGCTTAAAAGATTATTACCATCAGAGCAATCAATTATATCAAAGCCAAACTTTTTAGCAGCAGTTAAACCATAATCAGTTGTTTTTGAAAGATATTTTTCATCACTTTCGTGAATATCTTTAACTTGTCCATTTTTAAGCCCTGCTCTTTCTCTAGCTAGTCGCATACTAATTTCAAATGGAACATTTAAATAAACAACAACGTCAGGCTTAGGAAGCCCTAATTTATTAAACTCAAGATCAAGTTCCCAATTAATAAACTCATCTCTTAGTTTTTCATCTTCAATTTTAGAGCCCTGGTAAATTATGTTTGATTCAACATATCTATCAAAAATGATAACCTCAGCATCATCTTCTTCCATTTTTAATTTATTCATTGTGCAGAGCCTGTCAACAGCAAAAGGAAGGCTCGCTTGGTAAGCATTAAAATCGCTTGCCTTAGCGCAAAGTTCGCCTCCTAAAAACATTTTAACAGCCCCAGACCCAATGCTGTTGTAATCTGGAAAACTAATCATTTTAGCCTTAAAGCCCTGATCTTGAAGATTTTTTAAAAGTAATTTTGACTGCGTTTCTTTACCGGCACCGTCACTGCCTTCGATAACTATATAAAACTTTTCCATAGTTAAATTATACCTCACAACTCAAAAAAAACCAACAAAAAAACGTAAACTTGATGTTTACGTTTTCATTTTTATTATGCTTTTTGCCCTTTTAAAAGGAACTGGCGATGAAAATGATGAAACTTTCTTATCTATTCTTAAAATCTCGCCTTCAACTAGCTGGTTTTCATTATCATAAACAAAGCAAATATCCCCAACTTTAGCAGACACTATTTGACATTTAAACCAGCCTTCTTTATTAGCATCATTTCCGGTTAGAAACTTAACCTTTGCAAAATCGCAAACGTCAAAACTACCTAAGTTTCCGCCAGCCATTGAATGAATCATAAGTTACCTCTAAATATACCAAAGTGAAAGAGCAATTAAAATTTGAGCGCCATAATAGAAGGCTAAGTTAAAGTAATAGAAAGTCACTTTTTGTTTATCGGTTTTGTTACCAAAATAAATATTCATTAAAACAATATCGCTTAGCCAGAACAAAACAAAACCAACAACTAACATAATTGCAACAGTAACGCTTCCGTTAATTATTGCCATAATGCTTTCAGCAACAACTAATGAAACAAAGGTTGCATAAAAAGGCATTCCGTAAGTTAATTTGCCATAGTCAAGTTTTCCTATCATCTTATTACCAAAGAAGAAGATTAAACCAAGAGCAACGGCAACTAAAATAACCCACCACCTAAAGCCAAACATAACAATCATTGCTGCAAGATAGAAGCAGTGAGCAACAGCAAAACTAAGCCCGCCAACAAGCGTTAAAACTTCAGATTTTGCTTTCATTTCTTGCATATCAGGAAGTGCTAAAACAACATCACCAACAAGACTAGCAACAAGCCCCATAACAACTAGAAAACCAGGTAAACCTATTCCCCTGTTATAAAGCGCCCCCATTCCTAATAGAATAAAACAAAATGAAGCAATTGCTTTAAGCGCAAGCGAAAGAATTCCCCTTTGCCCCTTGCTTAAAACGATAAACAAAGTTGCAGCGCAAACAGCTAAAACTAGAAAAATCCAAAACATTATTCCCATAAACAAATCCTCCTATAATTAGTATAGCAACATTAACTAATTTTTCAAAATCTTTTAGAGAAAAGTTTTTAACAAATTCTCTTGCAAATAGTGCAAATTTATGTTAATATAATTCCGTCATTAATTATATATGGCGGTGTGGCGAAATGGCAGACGCGCTCGACTCAAAATCGAGTTCAGGCAACTGAGTGTCGGTTCGACCCCGACCACCGCTACCAAAAATTTGAGGTGCTAAATGGAAAAAGAAGTGTCTTTTAAAGAAGAATACGAAAAAATGATAAACAGCCATAGCAAAGAATATTTCAAATTTTATAATCAAGCATATTCTCAAACTCACAAAGATTTATTAAAACAAAAAGGCACATTTGGTTTTGAAACTATTTATTTTATAGCATTTAAAAACAGCCCAGATAGTTTTACAAAAAGTGAAATATCAACGCTTGCGCTAGACGTTTTAGATAATGATTTAAACAATGGTTTAATTAAACTTTTAGACGCAAGCAAAGGGATTTACAAATCTATTTTTGCAAACTATAAAGAAAATGATGAAAGCGAACTAAACCGCTAATAAATTAAAAAATAAAAAAGCAACCTTATGGTTGCTATTTTTTATTTAAAAAACTTACTTAAATCTTTAAATCCAACGTTTTGTTGCTCGTGAGTTTTCATATTTTTAATAGTTACATACTTCCCTTTTGCTTCATCTTCACCGATTATAACAACATAAGGAATGTTAAGTTTGTCAGCATAAGCAAGTTTGTTTTTAAATTTTTTATCTTCTGCAAAAACTTGAACGTTTAACCCCTGCTCTCTGATTGTTTTGCCAACCATACAGGCGATTGGTAAAAACTTTTCTTCAAATGGTAAAACTAAAACATCAATTAAACTTAATTTATCAGTTTTAATTAAATTGGCTTCACGAAGTTGATAGAATAACCTTGTTAACCCTATTGAAATTCCAACGCCAGGGAGTTTTTCTTTTGTGTAATAACCAGCAAGATTATCATATCTTCCGCCGCTGCAAACGCTTCCAATATTAGGATAATAAGTTAAGAATGTTTCAAAAACAGTCCCGGTATAATAATCAAGGCCTCTAACAATTGAAAGATTAACTTTAAAGTTTTCTTCAGGAACCCCTAATTCAAACAAACGACTTCCAACTAAAGCAAGTTCACCAACCCCTTCTTTATATAGCGAGTTTTTAATTTTTAAAGAAACAAGTTTTTCAACAACCTCTTTTAAGCTTCCTTTAATTCCAGCAAAGTTTTTGAGCATTTTGATACTAGTTTTATTAACGCCAAGTTCTTCTAAAAGCTCAGTTACCGCTTCTTCGCCAATCTTATCTTTTTTATCTAAGATTCGCATTACTTCCATTTTCTTATCTTCAAGCCCTAATTCAGCTAAAAGACCAGAAACAATTTTGCGGTTGTTAATATTTATAACGAAAGGCCCAAAATTTAATTCTTTAAAAATGTTATAGATAACGCTAACACATTCTGAATCATTATAAAGACTAAGTTCACCTTTGCCGATAATGTCAATATCTGCTTGGTAAAACTCACGATAGCGCCCCTTTTGCGCCTTTTCACCACGATAAACTTTAGCAATTTGATAACGTTTAAATGGAAATTCAAGGTAGTTAATGTTAGCGGCAACATATTTAGCAAGCGGAACAGTTAAGTCAAACCTAAGGCTAAGGTCATTATCTCCCTTGTTAAACCTATAAATTTGTTTTTCGGTTTCGCCACCAGCCTTTGCTAGCAAAACATCACTCCTTTCAATTGCAGGAGTGTCAATTGGTAAAAAGCCAAAAGACTTATAAACTTTTTCAATTTTGTTTTTGATTTCATCAAAAAGCATTTGGTCGCCTGGAAGCAATTCCATTGTTCCTGACAGTGATTTTGGTTCAATAATTTCCATAAAACCTCCTAAATTCTTGTTTTCGATATAAAGTTTTGATTAACAATTAAAATGCTTAACGCTAAAACAAACATTGCAGGATAATAAAAGGCAACACTTAAAATGTTAAGAGCTTTAATCTCCCCCGCAAAGAGATAATAAATTTGGAATAAGTCACTTAAAAATAAAAAGACAACTCCGGCAACAATAAACGAATAAACAAGTTTATTGTTAACCCTAAAACAATTTGAAATGCTTTTCCCAACCATCAAACTAATTACGGCAACAAAACTAAATATTAAAATGTTATAACCATAAAACATAAAGTTTTTGTTAAGCGTTATAATCAAAAAGCATAACGCAAAAATAACAACTGATATAACAGAATCTCTTAAACTAAATCCCGCTAAAACGATAAAAGCGCTAACCAAACAAATTCTTGAAGCAGCAACAAAACTAGCACCAAGCGCAAAGTTAGAAACAAACAAAATATCACTAACAATATTAAAAACAACAGCAATCATAACTAAAATTGAAAATGTTATTTGTTTACCACTAAGTTTATTTTTTGTTCTTCCTAAAACAAAATTATAAACAGCGCAAGCAATAACAATCGCCCCTAAAACTGATCTTGTTAAATAAGCCGAAGTATTAGTTGACAAAAACAAAATTGTTAAAATAAACAAACAACAAGCAAAAATGACGTTTGCTATTAAAGTGTTTTTATTTTTGCTAATATCGTTTTGCTTTGTTTCTTGCATTAAATCTTTTTATCCTTTAAATTAATTCCAAGGCTAGCAACTCTATCTCTAATCTTATCGCTAAGCTCATAATTTTTTTGTGCCCTTAAAGCACCTCTAACCTCATCAATAACTTTTAATAATTCTTCAACATTATTGTTATCTTGAGCCTTAATTTCAGCAAACTCTAAGCCTAAAATTCTTTCCATAAAATCGCAAATTATCGTGTTTATTTCACAAATTTGCTGTAAATTTTGATTTTCTAGCGCATTTTTTGCAATTTTTGGAAGTTTTATAAGCTCACTAATCGCAACTGGCGTGTTAAAGTCTTCGTTCATTGCGGCAGTAAAGTTTTCGCAAATATTTTTAAGTTCTGGGGTTTTAACCTCAGCCTTTTTTGTTGTAACAAGTCTTAGGTCGTTAACCATTTGGTTTAGCTTTTCAAACTGCTCGCCTGCCTTTTTAATTGCTTCAATTGTGAAGTCAATTGGGCTTCTATAATGAAACAAGAGAATGAAATATCTAACCCACATAGGTGGAACTTGTTTGAACAAATCTTCAAGTGTTATGAAGTTATTAAGGCTCTTGCCCATTTTAGTTCCGTTAACAGTTATTAAGTTGTTATGCATAAAGTAATTAACAAATGGTTTTCCATTTGCAACTTCACTTTGGGCAATTTCACTTTCGTGGTGTGGGAAAATATTATCAAGCCCACCGCCGTGAATATCAAAAGTTTCACCTAAGAATTTTTTGCTCATTGTTGAGCATTCAAGGTGCCAACCTGGATATCCTTCACCCCAAGGACTGTCCCATTTCATAATATGGCCGTTTTCAGCCTTCTTCCAAAGCGCAAAGTCTTCTGGATTACGCTTATCGCTTGCAACCTCAATTCTTTCACCACTCTTAGTTTTATCAAGCGTTCTATTTGAAAGGCTGCCATAACTAGCAAACTTCCTAACATCAAAGTAAACATTGCCTTTCTTCGTTACATAGCCATAACCTTTGTCAATAATAGCCTGAACCATTTTTATCATATCAGGAATGCAGGCAGTTGCTCTAACGCTAATACTAGGGCGTAAAACGTTAAGCTCGCGCATTGTGTCGAAATATAAGCACTCATATTTATAGGCAATCTCATATGGGTCAATATGCTCTTTTTTTGCTTGTTTAGCAATCTTATCTTCGCCATCATCACCATCGCCAACAAGATGACCAACGTCAGTTATATTTTGAACATATTTAACCTTAAACCCTAAAAATTGAAGATATCTATAAACAACGTCAAAGTCAACATAACTTCTTGCGTGACCAACGTGAGTTGGGCCATAAACAGTTGGCCCACAAACATACATTTTAACCTCGCCAGCGTTAATTGGCTTAAAATCTTCTTTTCGCTTTGTTATTGAATTGTAAATTTTTAAACTCATAATTTAATTACCTTCTTTATATTATTACGCTTTATAGCCCTATTTGTCAAGAAAACTCGGCTAGGCAATGCTTTTTAGCTTAGCCAATTTCTTATCGTTTTCTATTATAACAAGCGCCGCAATCATTCCCGCAACGCTTAATCCAAAGCAAGTTGCTAAAATAACTTCAAGGCGAATTGTTGAAAAGCAAACAAACATTTCATCACTTGTTGAAATAAAGCGTTTATTAGTTATTGTTCCAAAAAGCGTTTTAGCGGTATTCTCGCCGTCTGTTGTTAAGATATAAACATTATTATTCTCAATCAAGCATTCTTTTTTAAAACTTTCAGATTCGCTTAAATTGCCTGCAACATAAACTGAATAATCAGCATAATATTTGTTTTCTTTATATTCAATTGTTAAGTTTTTAGTTACGCCACTGTCTTTTAAAACATAGTTGTGGTTAAGACTTGCTGAAATATTCAGCAAGGTTAACCAACCAACTAAAAATACTATCGCGCAGCACATTCCAATTAAAAGCATTGGCCATTTAAATAGTTCTTTTGTTTTGTTCATTTATTCCTCCTGAGAATAAGTTACAGAACCAGATTCTTTAATAACATTCGTTCTTCTAAAGTATTCTTTTACAACGCAGGATCCAGCTCTAGAGAGTTCCCAAATTTCTTTATTTTGTGGGTTATACTTACCAGAGAAATGGATACCAGAATAAACATTTTCACTTCTTGTTCTAGTCGTATAACAGATTAAATTATATACCTTACCTTTAACCTTAACTTGAAAATCTCCATTAGTACCATCAATATCCGGTATATCTTTAAACAAATTCTTGCCATTAATACCAGCACAGTCAATAACTGGTTTGATATTAACATCTGGTGCCTTAGTATAATAATCCTTACCGGCACCTACTTTATATTGATAATATGTGATCCCTACTTTAAAAAGCCATTCGTCTGTCCAAACCTTAACCTCTTTTGCTCCAACTCTAATAACTTGGTTATCTGGATCTTTAACGGAGAAAGTCGCATTGGTAACAAGTGATGATGTGCTAGTAAATTTAGAAGTAAAAGTAACCTCTGCATCCGTTGAAACTAAATAAACTCCGCCATTGCTTCCACTCTTTAATCCACCTCCCCTGGCCGCTAACCCAAGTGTGAACGATACCTTTTGGACCTGACCAAATGTATCAATAAATTTTACAGTTACAGTTCTATTATTACTTGTAAAATATATAGCAGGAACTTTAATTACAATTTTTGAAACTTGGTTAGACCCATCAGTTGTCATAACACAATCTTTAGTTATATCCCTAGTTCCGACCATAACCTGGCGAGTGATGTAACCAAAGTTGTTAATCGTTTTATCAGCCTTACTTTTATCAATTGGGAAAGATAGTTGTAATGATTTATAAAATCCAGCGCCACCATATGGAACGGTATAACTTGCCCCTGATTCACTATCAGTTCCTCCACCGCCTGCATTAAAATTATAGATAATATAATCATCAATTGTATTTGCGATATCGAATTGCCCGTTTTCATCAGTTTGTAATTCATCAGCAACGTTAACTGTCATTTCAAGTTTTCTGTCAGGAATATCATAAACAGCATAATACTCTGGATTTCCTGTAAAGCTAAATCCGCCAGCGCAATCAATAAGAATAACATTTTTAAGTTGTTGAATTGTAAAATGTTGAAGCAAAACGTCAGGCGTTATTGGCTTTTTTCTCAACCCAAGATCAGCATAACTAACTTTTAGGTCATCACCAAGATTAACCCAATAAAGGAATCTTACGTTTTCATTATCATCAATCATATCTGGCCAATAGAAACTTGTTGCAATAGGAAGGTTTAAAATTGTTTGCCCATCAATGCTATCGCTCCAATCATACTCAGATTCGTTAATTCTAATTCCGTTACTCGTGCTAATTGCAACATAGTTTCTTCCTGTTTGAATAACTTTATAATCTCCACCCTTATATTCATAGAAACGAACTTGGCTTTCACTTACGTTAGTGAAAATAAGTTTACAATAGATATTAATATTTCTTATTGCTTCAGGAGTTACATTAGATATTGGTTGGTTACAAGAAGAATCAGAATAAAGTTTGTTATCATTATTATAGAAAATAGTGTCGCCACCAAAGTTAGGATTAACTATAGTAATTCTAGAAAGATAAGGAACATTAGAATAATCAACCTTCCATTCGTTATGTGGCGCTCCTGAAGTTGATTTTTTATCATTAAATAAAACCGGAATAACTGAGATGTTGAAAGTTTGTCTATCAAACTCAAGGGTAAAGTCATAACTAGCAACTGCCCTATCAATAGTTATTGTTGAGTCTTGTTTGCCGGTTGAATCTTGACCCTCATCTCTTAAAGCATATCTATTAAACGAAACTGAATACTTATCAAGAGTTCCCTTCCTGTTAGCAGGATCAGAATAGAAAGTATAATTCCTATCAGCAATAAATCCATTTTCAGAAGCGGTGTAACTAATCTCATTTCCGCCAATTGAATAGAGATAATGACCTTCAGCCATTGTTAAGTTAACAACTAATTTTTGATAAAATTTTAGATAAACATCTTTAATTTGAGGTGATGCAATTTCAATATTTGTTTTCCCTTCAATTGCTTTATTATTTTGATCATAAACAGTATAAACTAACCTAAGGCTTGATTGTAAGTTATCTTGATCAGGTAAATCAGCGCTGCTCCAACCTAAATTATTAGGACTTGAAGATAAACCTATTCCATTAAACAACCAACTATAAACAGGATCAATTTTAATAGAAACTTTATATTCGTTCATTATCCATTTAGCATAAAGAACAACTGGATTAAGGTTATCCCAAGCGATATCCCATTTATGGCAAAGTTCACCATTTTTGTTAAAGTATTTAATGTCGTTTCCGTTATCTGGATCATGATAATAAAGCCCATCAAAAACATACCCGCAAGCTTCAGGAACGGTTATTGGGATTGGTACATCTTTAGCGTCATTTTCACTTAAACCAGCCAAGTCAGTATCAAGTAAATAAGGAATATTGATATTAAATTGAATTCCACTAACAACATAAGAATCATCAGTTGTTGTTGCCCTAGTTGGCAATGTTTTAGTAACGCCATTATTAGTGCCGTTATAATCTTTATCTATCCAAGCAACATCAGTATTAGCATCATTACTAATGCTATTAAACACGGCTTCACTTCCACCCAAATTATGTTCTGGGCTATAATAAACAACAACTT
The DNA here is from genome assembly GCA_024692805.1 of bacterium. Taxonomy (GTDB): domain Bacteria; phylum Bacillota; class Clostridia; order Christensenellales; family UBA1242; genus UMGS2070. Next base: position 12,703 of record JAILMD010000029.1, read on the forward strand.
TAACATATTGCCTAACCCATGTTGCTTTGAAAACTATAACAGTATCATCACTTATAGTTGAAACTGATTTATCAAAGAAATCATAAGTTAATTTAGAGTTTGTGTTTGGATAAACTCTTTTATCAGCATCATCGCCAGACATATTTATTTTAGCAAATTCATTTTCCCAACCTGTAAAGTTATAACCAACGCAACTAACATTAGGAATTGACAAAACTTTATCAAAACCAATTTGAACTCGTGCATTTGTTGCATTATCAATATTATCTATTGTTAATAAGTCATAAACATAATAACTAACGCCTGCGCCATAAGAAGTTCCAATAAATAAATCTGGAATTTCCTCATCTAGTTCAAACTTAACGGTATAAACTTTTGCTTGCCAATAACAATAAAGATTAAGCGTTCCAACTACTGTTACAATTGAATCAGTTATAACTTGGTCATTAGCATCATAAATCAAATAATCCAAAACGCCGGTTGGGTTAGCGCTTTCATCAAAACCTAAAAGCCTATAACCTAACCTTGTTGGTAAGTCAACTTTTGTTCCTTCGTTATTAAATTTAACAACACCATTATCAATGAATAAGAAGTAATCACCAAAATGATAAGTTAATTCAAATGATTTTGTGCTTCCCCTATTCCAAATAGTCGAACCACCATCATTGTCATTTGCAAAAATTTTAATAGTTGCTTTTTCAATCTTCCAAATAGCATAAGCCTTAATCTCACTATTATATTCAGGAAGGAAGTTAACTAAATTGTTTTGAGCAGATTTAACTGTTGTTGCAAAAGCGGCCCTTGATGCGCTATTTTCAGTTTGAGTTTCAATATATGAGTTTTCTAATGAATAAAGAATAAAGTTATTTTCATCTAATAAAATTCCATAAGGACTAGTTTCTGTTATAGGCTCTGACCATTCCCCAGCAATTCGCCAGCCATAAAATTTAATTCCACTAACAGCATTAGCGCTAAGCCCATAAAATGCGTTAACAAATGAATCACTATCAATAATGTCATCAAAATGGTAATCTTCAACCTTAACTGTTTGTGGGGTTGCATCTTTATTAATTGATGTTTGAATGCCGCCGCCATTAAGTGTTACAACATAGTTAGGCAAAACGTCATTTTCGTTTCTTACTGCCCTGTTAACGTCATAAACAATGTCATAAGATTTAGCAATAAACCTAACAACCAAAGTTGGTATTGCTTGGTTATCGTTATATAAAAGTTTTGTTGTTATATAACCAAAATCGTCTTCAAAAAGATTAACATCTTCAGTATTTGTTATCGCCAAAACCTTTCCGCTTCGTTTTAAAGTGATTAAAATAATTGGCTTATCATCAACTCTATCAATATAAATTGTAAAATTAGCACTAACTTCATTTTTTCTTGAATCTTCTGTTACAAGTTTTTCTGTTAAAATGTTGGCAAATTCTACAAAATTTCCTTGTTGCGATTCTCTAAGTTTAGGGTTTTTCCCTTTTCCATAATATTCAAACGTTAAACCTAATTGTTTAAACCTTGTTTCTAATAAAGAGTTGAAAACAGAATAATCATAACTTCCGTCATCATTTTTCTTAACATATTGTTGTCTGTCTTTATATGAATACCATTCATCTTCGCCATTATTATCTTTATCAGCATAATAACCAGCATCAAAATTGACAGTTATGGTTGTTAATTTCTTTCTTAAATTAATAACTGCCTTATTGTTGTTTCCACGTTTTTGTGATTCAACCTCAATATTGTTTGGCATTGTTATTGAATTAACTTCAATAAAGTTTGAATAACCATTTATTATATCGCAAGTAACGCTACCGCCATTTTCAAAACCAACGTTATTATTAATGTTATAAAGGTTAGTTGCAATATTATTTTCTTCGCTAATGCCAAGATCCCCAACATTGCCGATCAAAACATAAAGCGTAAATGTATCGCCAGTTGCGCTTGTAAAACTAGGATCTCCACTATCTGAATAATAGATGCTATTCGTATGGCTATAAAGAGCATCGGTTGCAGTCCCGATAGTTTCAGCATCACCTGGTTGTTGTAATGATCTAGTTACAAACTGTAATGAATTGTTATAATTAACAACCGCTTTATAATCAAGGTCGTTTCCGTTTCCGTTTTGGAATTGAACGATTGGGTTGTTAACCTGCAGAAGCATAATGCTTTCATATTCACAATCAATTTTAACATTTGCATAAGTTCCATAAAGTTTAACAACAATATTATACCACGTTCTAGTTGAACTGCTTGTTTGGCCGCCATCTTGGTTAGCACCAAATTCAATAGTTATTGGGCTCGCTATTATTTTAAGTGTGCTTTCACCACTGTTATTTACTGAATCATAATAATAAATGCTATATCTTAATTCATTACTAACAATGCTAGGATAAACCTTAGCAACAAGTTGTTTATCGTTGTTATAAGTAACATAAACATTTTTAAGATAATAACCATTAAAATTGTTATTTAATGTTACGCTGTTAGTCGCGTCAGTTGCTGACCTTTTCTGTCCGTCAGCCGTTTCAGCAATTTTAACATTATTATAGCCATCAAATGTTGCATAAACTGAATAAGAGCTACCCCTAAACTCACCAAATGTAACAACAAAAACTTTATCGCCTATTGTTATATAATCCCCTGATGAAACACTTTCTTTGTTAATTTCATAAGTTAAATTTAAGGTAAATAAACCACCCTGAATGTTAGAAACACCAAAAGATAACAATGCCCCACCAAGATTAAATATCTTTGTGTTATCAGTTAAAGTTTCTTGGGCACTGCCATCGGGATAATAACGGCAAACCTTGTTAGTTAAATCAATAGCATATTTGCCTTGAGTTGAATTATTAATATATATTTCGCAATAAATATAAACAACTCTATTATCACCATCAACACCGCTTGACCAATTTAATGTTATATTATAAAGATCTAAAACGCTATTATACCTTTCATTATTAAGGTCATAAACAAGGTCACCAAAACTAATATTTGTTGGAAAGTTTGAGTAAATTGGGTAATCTGTTCCATTATGGTTTCCATCAAGTTTAAAACTTATAGCAGAAGTTCCATAAGGGTTAAACTTTGAATATTCTTTAACAAAATAGTTGGCTTCAACTGTTGTTTCATTTTCTTGATAAACAAAGTTTCCGCTATCAGCAGAAATATTACCTGTTGCCTGACTTGCAAAACTATTAGCATAATTCTCAATATGATCCTTATTGCTGTTATAACTTGAATCGCTAACAACAACGCCATAAAGATTATATTTAGCCTCTGTTAAAACAGGGAAAACGCTAATCGTTCGTTTAGTTATCCCAGTAACAATCGAATCATCAAAATAATGGTCTGGGTCTGCATCTGGCGTAGTGTAATAACGTTTTTGATGAAGAGGTCTATCCTCTAAAGCAGGGCGTGTTGAATCATATGTTTTGCTAGTTATTCTTCCAAATAAAATTCTATTAATAGAAATATTTAACCCATTTGCTACCCTAACTTGCCCTTGATGTTCACCTGAATCATATTTTATGTTTAAGTCACCCTCTGTTGTGTTTATAGTAACAAGGCTATCAAATGAATCAGCGCCAATAAACTCTAAAAACATACTTCTTTCAGTTGTGCTTAAATCATCATATCCATAATTGTCATAATTAACAGTTTCTTTTCCATTAGCAAAAGTTATCCAATAAGCATTATCAAAAGTAACAGCGCTGTAAAGGCTACTCTTTTTAGTTATGTTATAAACTAATCTAACGCCACTTGCTTGAGTGTTATGTTGCTCATCTGGGTAAGTTTCGTCAAGCCAATAATCTAAAACAATTTGAGAAATTTGATATTTAGCTTCATAATTATCTTCAGCCTCTTTACTAGCCCTCATATTTGTAAGAAGCATGCTTGCTGGGTTTCCAACAAACGCATAGTTGTTATCAACCTGAGGGGTTTTTACATAGCTATAATCAGTTTCGCCTTCATAATTTTTACCATTAAATCCATGATCAACACAGTCTGTGCGTCTCCATTCTTCATTTACCCATATTTCATTAGAAAAGTCATCATCTTCAAAGCTGTTATCGCTTTCGCCGGTGAAGAAATCCCTACTTGATCTAACTAAAACTTCATAAGAAACTCTTATACTATGTGCAATGAAACGATACGAAGTTGTTTGACTAATAGTTTTAACAAAATCAAAAGCATCTGCTTTAAGCCCTTCTAAAACTTCATCGTTTTCAAAACCAAAAATGTTGTTAACGTTTAAATAAACTTTGTTGTAAAACTGTAAAATCGAAAAATGTTCTAATAAAGTATGGTCAGTATTAGTTTGCCCATTCACACAACAAACTTTACCATTTTTGTCATATGCTAAACAATCTCCAATATAATAACAACCAAAAAACTCACTATTTGGGTCTGGGTTTATATTATCTGGCCATAGGTTAACTGTTTGGTAATAAACATTTTTAGGTTCAGGAACTTTAACAACTGTATCAACTCTAATCTTTCCCCTAATCCTAACCATCTCAATATATCTTTCTAAAGTAACCCCATCTAGAAACTGACTTTCATCTAAATCCCAATCTTCTTTGTTTGATGAAAGTTTTTGGTTTTCATAATCATCATAATAATCTCTATCATAATATTCAAAAACAACATCAATTCCAACTTCTTCATAAACAGCAACAAAATAAATCTGTGTGTTTTCACATTCATTATCAACATCTGCCGTTATAGTTGTTATGCTATTAAAATCATAACCACTAACAACTCCGTTTTCATCATAACTAACACTAAAAATAGTGTTAGAATCATTAAATTTGGAAATGTTTAAATAATAAAGTTGCTCATTATTAGGGGCTTCGTGTTTATTATCTAATTCAACAACGGCAGCCTTCCAGCCAAGAAACCTATAACCTATTTTTGAGGCAACTGGAAAATATTGTAATGTGTCACCATATTTAATAGTTATATTTGCGTCTGGATCATTTGAAACAATAACGGCCTCAAACCTATATAAATCGTCTTGATTTTCAGAAAATCTAACCCCTTGATTTGTTACGCCAATAAAATTTGTCCCAGCCTGTTGACTATATGGAACATAATAACCATAATTTTTATCTTCAACAGTTATTTTAGCATCACTAATGTTTTTTAATTCCCCGTTTTCAACATCATAAAATCCCCAGGTTGCTGCAGGCGCATTATAGTCATATCTTACCCCTTCAACTTCCGAGCTTTGAATCTCTGTTAAAAACATAACTTGATATTCTCTTGGCGTAAACGTTGCAACAAGGCTGCTAGTTAAACCACTATAATGATAAAAATTAAAGAGTTTTTCTTCTTTTTCTCCTGTATCAACATTATCTCTTGTGGCACGAATTTTTCTATCATAAAAAGTTGTTTGACTAAAAATAATTCTGTCGTTATTATTTTTAAATAGTTGAATAACAGAATATGTATAATCTGGTTGTTCATTAGTAAAATCATAAACAAAGTTATTATTAATGTCTCCAACAACAATAAGTGTGTTTTCATCATTAATCTTAACAATAACAACTTCCCCATCTTCATTTTTGTAAACTTTTTTAAGTAAAGCCATGTTAGTATTGTTAACAGTACTTTGACCTATATCAAAACCAGTCCAATCATAACCAGGCATAACAATTTCAAATGGCCAACTAGTTGGGCGGCCATATTTTTCATTATAGTAGGTAATGCCATATTGCCCACTACCACCATCTTTATATTGCCCGACACTATCAATGTTATAATCATAATATGGCGTTGAATAATTCGTGCCATTATATCTATAATTAGCGTCCGCTCCGCCAGAATAAATTGGATAATAATAATCATTATGATCACTATCATATGTAAAATGCATATTTAGCG
>JAILMD010000032.1 GCA_024692805.1 bacterium
AAACGCGTCACTATTTTCAAAAACTTGTCAAATTATAATGTAAAATGAAAGTGTGTTAGCACAAAAAATAAGTTATTTATCAAAATTTTTATTTGAATGTTTGACAAATTTCGATAAAATATGACAAAGGAAAGGGTAAAAGATTAATGGGGAGTTATTCTTTAAAAAAATATTTAGAAAGTAACGAAAACAGGGTTAATGAAGCCTGTTCTATTGTTTTGAAAAAACGCAAAAAATATACAAACTATGTCAAAAAATGCCATAAAAATGACAATATTAAAGCCTTTAGTAAGTTGGTAAGTAAAAATATCGAGATTAGCGAAGAAGATAAAAAGCTAGTTTTATGTGAATATGAAAAGATGAAAATCTGGATCAAAACGCTCCTTAGTGTTTATGCTAGCATTCCTAACATCATTAAAATTATTGATCAAATTGTTTCTAGCCACGCTTCAAATCCTTACATAACTTTTGGTGGAAACGCGTTTTGCGATATTGAAAAAGTTATAGATTTTTGTGATAGAAAGAATAAGTTGTTAAACATCCAAATTATGACCAATAAACTGATTGAGTTTTCCAACGAAGATGAGAAAAGAATAATTTATTTTAAGTTTAGGGATAGGGCAACAATTGAAACAATAGCAAAATTTTTAATGATTGAAAAGAGAAGTGTTTATAGAAAGATTGATGCTATTATTGGAAAGCTTGCAACCTTTGCTTTATCACAAGGTTGGTCAACCTCTTTTATTTCAAAACAGGTTAACAATGAGCCTTGGATTGAAGAAAGGTTTAATGATTATGCTATTGAAGCACAAAAGAAAAGTAAAACTAGTGTTAGTGAGAGTGAATTATAATAAGTTTTCGTCTTCATCATCAAGCGCAGAAAAATCAATATTCTTATAATTCTGTTTAAATGATAAGGTTGGTTCAAACTTATCTTTAATTTTATAAACCTTGCCTTTAAACGATTTAAGAGTTTTATGCTGGTTTGTTGTAAAAGATTTAATCGGAATTTCAACCTTTTGCCCAATAGAATTTTTTGATTGTTCACGATAGCTTCTTGCTTTAATGATTGATATTATCAACAAAATAACAACAGGCAAACAAATTGCGCTAATAAGTATTATTTTTGTGAGCATAGGAATTTCATAGTTTTCAACATTATCGCTTTCAGTTATGGCCGTTTCAGGAGGTGGAGGGTCGGCTTCAGTGTTGGCTATAATTGGCGTTAGGTTAGTTGTTCGCTCGCTATAAACATAGCCATAATAAACGCTTGTTGGGTTGCTTTCAGGGCAATATTCAGCGAAAAACCAAACGTCACTTGTTCCGCCTGTTGGAACGCTTGATGAAATTTTAGCGATATAATTTATGTTTTGAGTGTTAGCTGGAATTGTTGTTAAAACGTTAGTATTAGAATCGGCTGATGGTTCACTTCTTAGTTGTGTTGCTGAATCGCTATTAATTGCAAATGTTATGTTTTTAAGTGTTGGCAAAGTTGGGGTTATGTTTGTTTTTGTTATGAAAGATGAATCAACAAACCCTGTAAAGTTATCATATTTTACTTTAAAAATATTAGCGTTTGTTTCACTTATTATTGTAACAAAATAACTTTCAGGTATTTCAAACATGACGTTTTCAGGCGAAGTTTGTGTTGAGTCAATGCTTTTAAAAAGAAGGCAGCCGCTTTTAACTTTAGCATAATTTGAATTTGATTCAGCATAAATAATTGGCTTATTTACCAACGCTATAAAACAAAACGATTGAAATAATATTATGATTAAAAAACTTAAAAATAGTTTTAATTTTTTCATAGTTTTATTATAAAAATTAAAAAGCCTAAAATGTAGGCGAAATATGCAATATTATAAATATTTTTAGCGTTTTTTAAACTGAAAATAATAAAAATGCAGTTTTTAAAGTGTTGTTTGAGGTTAAAAATTGAATAGTTTAGTTGAATATATTAACCTGTTAAAAGAGATTAAAAAACGAAAATCATATAAAATTAATAAATATAACAAAGGCAAAATTGTTCATTTAAAACAGCTTGAATTTCATAAATGTCAAAAGCGAAATAGGTGGGTTTTTGGTGGTAATAGATCGGGCAAAACTGAATGTGGGGCTGTTGAAGTTGTTTGGCTTGCTAGAGGAATCCATCCTTTTAGAGATAATAAACCTAACGTTGTTGGTTGGGTTGTTAGCCTCTCATCAAAAGTTCAAAAAGAGGTTAGCCAAGAAAAGATTTTAAAATATTTGCCGAGTGATTGGATTGATGAAATTATTATGAACTCGGGAAGTAAAGCAAGCGCTGAGTTTGGTGTTATTGACACAATTGTTATTAAAAACGTTTTTGGCGGAAATAGTAAAATTAGTTTTAAAACGTGTGAGAGTGGACGCGAGAAGTTTCAAGGAACAAGTCTTGACTTTGTTTGGTTTGATGAAGAGCCACCGCTTGATATTTATAACGAATGTGTTATGAGGGTTTTAGATAAAAGGGGCGACATTTTTGGAACGATGACGCCGCTTAAAGGTTTAACCTTTGTTTATGATTACATTTATTTAAATAAATTTAATGACCCTGAAGTTTGGTGTGAGTTTATTGAGTGGGCTGATAACCCATATTTAAGCGCAGATGAAATAAAAAGGCTAAGTTCAACAATGGGTGAAAGTGAACTTGAATCGCGAAGATTTGGCCGTTTTACTGATATTGCTAATAGTGTTGTTTATAAAGAGTTTGATGAAAAGGTTAATGTTATTGAGCCGTTTAATGTGCCACGTGATTGGTTTGATATGATTTCAATTGACCCAGGCCTTCATAATCCATTAAGTTGTCATTTTTACGCGCAAGACTATGATGGCAATGTTTATGTTATTGCAGAGCATTATCAAAGTAATATTACTGTTGAAGAACATTCAATAGCAATTAAACAAATCTGTAAAGAACTAAATTGGCCAACAGGCTTTAATGGTTATATTAATGCAATTATTGATAGCGCTGCATCGCAAAAAACTTTGGCAAGTGAAAAAAACGTTGTTGATTTGTTTTATGATTTTGGAATAATGGTTAACCCAAACGTTAATAAAGATTTGTTTAGTGGAATAAGCAGGGTTAAAAGTTATCTTAAAGACGCTAATGGTAAAGCTCATCTATTTATCTTTTCAAACTGCGTTAATTTAATTAGAGAAATAAAAGGTTATTTTTGGGGTTTTGAGGAAAAGCCTGTTAAAAAAGATGATCATGCCCTTGATGAACTTAGATATTATATTATGACAAAGCCTGAGCAAAAAGCTAAAAAAGATGAGTTATCAATTATTCAAAAAGATAAATTGAAGCTTATTAAAAAGATAAATAAAGCAAAATTTAACAATTTATAAAAACGCAAAAATTAAAATTACAAGTTAAAAATGTTTTAAAATATTTAAAATTTATAATAAAAATGCAACAAAATAATATATCGGATAGGTTATATAAAATTTTATTAAAAAGAGCAGAAGGGTTCTTTTATAAAGAAGTTTGTGAAGAGTTTGTTTATGACAATAAACCCAAAAACTCAACTCAAATTTCATTTTTTGATGCGGAAAATAATGTTGAAACAAAATCTAAAAAACGTGTCACCAAAACAAGAGTTAATCAAAACCTTAATGTAAAATTAGATTGTAACGACGTTAGTTGTTTTGCTTCAGGAGAGAATTGTGAAGATATCAAAGCGCCTACTTTGGCTAAGAAAAAAGTTACCACGCACTTTGTTCCGCCTGATATGCTTGCTATTAAAATGCTTTTGGAAATTGATAAAACGTTAGGCGCTGATTTAACAATGATGAGCGATTCAGAGCTTATGGCTTTAGCAAAACAATTAGAAGATGAAATTAAACAAAAAGGAGAATAAATGGAAAGAAAGTTTTTTTATAATGAAGAAAAAGATGAAGAAATAGTAAACGCTATTCAAGCAGATTTTGAGCGCAGAAGAGAAGAAAGAAGACCTATTGAATTAGGTTGGGAGCTTAATATGAATTTCGTTTTAGGAAACCAATATTGTTATGTTTCTGGTAAAGGCGAAATTGGTGATCTTGAAAAAAGTTATTCGTGGGAGTGTCGCGAGGTTTATAACCATATTGCGCCGTTAGTTGAAGCGCGTCTTGCTCGTTTAGCAAAAGTTAGGCCAAGTGTTAGCGTTATGCCTGCTTCAAGCGACAGAGATGATATTGCTTGCGCAAAGTTAAGTAAGGCGGTTTTAAATTATGCAACAAACAAGCATAACCTCAGCAGCCTTATTGGTGAGGCGACGGCGTGGAGTGAAGTAACAGGCACCGCTTTTTATAAAGTTGCGTGGAGCAATAACGGCGGTGATTTAATTGCTAAAACTGATGAAGGTGAACTTTATGAAGGTGATATTGATATTTCAGTTTGTCCGCCTTTTGAAATTTTTCCTGATTCGTGTGGCGCAAAAGATATTGAAGATTGCCAAAGCATTATTCACGCACAAGTTGTTCCAGCAGAAGTTGTTAACGAAAAGTTTAATGTTGAAATTGATGGGACTGACCTCGACACTTTCACTTTCGATAATAACAATTTCCTTGCGGGAATGAGCGGAAGGGAAAGCGTTAAAAAGTTAACAAAAATGACAAAGCATAATCATTGTCTTATTATTGAAAAATATGAAAAGCCAACAAAACATAACCCAAACGGAAGGTTTACTATTGTTTGTGGAAAAACGCTTCTTTATGATGGTGAACTTCCTTTTATAAACGCAGATAATGAAAAGAGAAGTTTTCCATTTGTTAGGCAAATCTCGCAGGTTCAAAGTGGTTCATTTTGGGGAATTAGTGTTGTTGAAAGGTGTATTCCTGTTCAGCGCGCTTATAACGCGATTAAAAATCGCAAACATGAGTTTTTAGCGCGTTTAGCAGGCGGTGTTTTGGCTGTTGAAGATGGCTCTGTTGACATTGATGACCTTGAAGATGAGGGGCTTGCTCCTGGTAAGGTTTTGATTTATAGGGCGGGATCAAGCGTTCCTAAGTTTATGGATGCAGGCGATGTTCCTTATGACTTTAATCGCGAGGAAGATAGGTTAATTGATGAGTTTAACACGGTTAGCGGAGTTAGTGATTTTATGCGTGATAGCTCAGTTCCTTCTCAAATTTCAAGCGGAACAGCATTGAGTTTACTTATTGAACAGGATGAGAGTAGGCTAACAGCAACGGCAGAAAATATTAGAACGGCAACAAGACAAATAGCTAAACATATTTTAAAACTTTATAAACAGTTTGCAACAACTAAAAGGCTTGCTAGCATTGCTGATAATGATGGCGAAGTTGAGGTTTATTATTGGACGGGCGCTGACCTTTCTAACACGGATATTGTTTTAGATACTGTTAACGAGTTAACGCTATCACAAGCGCAAAAGAGATCTTTAATGCTTGAATTGTTTAAATTAGGCTTATTTCACGATGAGAAAGGTAAACTTTCAAATAGAATAAGATATAAACTTTTAGAGGGCCTTGGATTTGGTATGTGGGATTACGCCCAAGATGAACGCGTTACTCACACAAAACGTGCCAACATTGAAAATATAAATATGAAGCCAAATTTAGTTCCAAATGAGTTTGATGACCATGACATTCACATTGAAGAACATAGAAAGTTTTTACTTAGCGAAGAATGCTCTAAACGTGGCGAAGAATATGTTAAGTGGCTAACTGACCATATTATTGCACACAAACAAATGAGTGTTGCTGATGGCGTTTTTAATGAATTAAAAGAAAAATAGGAGATTTATGGAAGATAAAATTTTAGATGGGGAACAACCAGAAGTTGATAATGGCTACAGCGCAGGTGCGCAAGAATTGGAAAATGATATAGAACCAAAAGAATTAAACAATGGCTCCCCATATGGAAAGTTTAAAGATGCAAAAAGTTTGCTTAATGCTTACAATAACCTTGAAGCAGAATTCACGCGAAAAAGTCAAAAGTTAAGTGAGGTTTTAAAAGAAAACCTAAGCCAAAAAGAAAGTGCTTTGCCAACTGAAAACAGCGCAAATGAAAATAGGGAAACTGCTTTATATAACCAACCTAACTGGAAACAGAAAGTTTCTGAATTTTACAAAAATAACGCAAACGCTAAAAACGAAAGTAAAAATATTGCTAAAATTTTAGTAAAATACCCAGAAATTGCAAAAAGTGAAAATTGTCTTGACATAGCTTACAAGATGGTTATTAGTGAGAAATATGTTGAACCTGCTCAACTTTCTTGTGACGAAGATTTTTTAAAGAAATATATTGCTGATAACGAGCGCGCCAAAGAAATGATTATTGGCAGTTATATTAAATCTTTAAATGCTCGCCCAAGCGCCCCAGAAATTGTTTCGGGGCGAGGAAATAATATATCACCAACTCCTGCTAAAAAACTTAGTTCGATTAGTGAGGCAGGAGAAGTTTTAAGAAAATATTTTAATTAGGAGAAAATAATGGTTACTTTAAGTAATGCTGATAAAGCGCTAAAAGAAGTTTATCTTGGTGTTGTTAGTGATCAATTGAATTTAACAGCAAATCCTCTTTTAGCAAAAATTAATCAAACAACCAATGATGTTTGGGGAAGCGAAATTAAAAAGATGGCACCTTATGGCATTAATGGTGGTATTGGTGCAGGAACTGAAACGGGTGATCTTCCTGTTGCAGCACAAAACAATTATGAACAATTTACATTAACTCTTAAAAACCTTTATGGAAAAATTGAGATTAGTGATAAAGCAATGCGTTCTTCTATGAGTTCAGCTGGTGCGTTTGTTAACCTTCTTAACGCTGAAATGGAAGGGCTTGTTAAGGCAAGTGCTTTTAACCTTGGAAGAATGCTTTATTCTGACGGAAGCGGAAAACTTTGTTCAATCGTTACTAACACAACAACTACTTTTACTGTTAGCTCAGTTAAAAATTTAGTTGAAGGAATGGTTATTGATGTTATTGACGGCTCAGGCAATGTTAGCGCAACTGTTGCAGCTAAGAGGATTGTTGGCATTGATAGGGCTAACAAAACTGTTACTATAACAGGGGTAACAATGACTGCTGAAGCTTTCGAACCAACAGAGTCTGTTACTTATTATCTTTGTGTTCAAGGTTCTTACGGTAAAGAATTAACCGGTCTTGGCGCAATATTTAGTGATAGTGGCTCAATTTATGGGTTATCTAGATCAACTTATTCTTGGCTTGTTCCTTATATGAAAGATATCTCAGTTAGTGGAACTGCTCAGGATATTAACGATTTAACAATTCAAAAAGTTTTAGACTATCTTACTGAAACTTACAATTCAAACATTGACTTTATTTGTTGCTCAGCTGGCGTTAAGAGGAATTATCAAGAATATTTCTCAACTTACAGAACTAACGTTGATTATATGGAACTTAACGGTGGCTTTAAGGCTATTAGTTATAACGGAATTCCTATTGTTAGTGATAGATTTATTGATGATGGAACAATGTTTATGTTAAACACAAAAGAATTTAACCTTCATCAACTTTGTGATTGGAAATGGCTTGAAGGCGAAGATGGCAGAGTTATTAAACAGAACTTAAACAAACCAACTTACAGCGCAACATTGGTTAAATATGCTGACCTTATTTGCAACCAACCAGGCGGGCAAGCAAAACTAACTGGAATAGACGAGTCTTAAGGTAAGTTTTTATGAAAGAGTATTTAGAAAAAGTGTTTGATTTGTTGTTTTTATATAAAAGAGTTAAAGAAGTTAACCCAAATTTTGAGCTTTGCAAAAACTTAAAAACGGGAAGGTTTGAAGTTCATAATTTTTCTAACCCTAAAGATAGTTTAGTTATAACTGCATCTTATCTTGATGGAAGGCTTATTGATAAGCTTAAAGAAACGAGCGCAGATAACGCCCATAAACTTTTTAAAAGACTTGATGAGGAAAACGAGAAAAATGAGCAGAAAAACCTTGATAATTTAGTTGAAGATGCTAGCAACAAATTAAACGAAATTGCTAAATACTCTTTTTATAAAAATGAAGATTTAACCGAAGAACAAATTAAAAAAATAATAAACTAGGAGAAAAATATGCTTAAAGATTTAATTTATCTAGCTAGTTTTTACTTGAATTTAGATGATGTTAGCGATTATTTAACTAACATTGAAGATGATGATGCAACTATTGAAGCGCCAGCTGATGTTAGCGTTTTAATTAATTTAGCCAACCTTTCAATTAGACGAATTGTTAAAGATTATAGGCCTATTTATAGGGAAGAGTTTAAAAGAAGCGATGAAAACTGCATAATTCCGTTTAGTGGATTATCTAAAGAGGTTTGCACAATTAAGAATGTTGCAACTCTTGATAGGCTTCCTGTTACTTTTAGAATTTTAGAAAACAACATAAAGGTTGGCGTTCCATTTGGAGATTATTTAGTTAAATATTCTTATTATCCAAGCGAACTAACTGATTTAAGCGATAGTTTAGTTTTGCCTGATGGCGTTAGTCAAGAAGCTGTTTGTTTTAGTATGTGTTGCGATTACTTAACGATTAAGAGATTATATGATGATGCTGACGTTTTTGAATCAAAGTTTAAAGAGAGTTTAGTTAGGGGGCTTAAAGCAAATAAAGACGTTAAAGTTGCGTCAAGAGGGTGGTTTTAATGAATATTTTTAAAAGAATAAAAAAGCCTTTTGTTAAAAAGTCAAAGATAAAACTTTCATCTTTTCAAAATGGCCTAAACTTAAAACTTGATGAGAACTTAACGCCATTAACTTATGCAGTTAAATTTTATAACTTTTCAAATAAAAGTGGCTCACTAACAAAGGGCCTTGGGCTTGCTGATTTTTGTCAAGTTTTAAACCAGCCTGATTTTTCTGATTTAGATGAAATTAATGTTACTAAGGTTTTTTATTCAAAAAAGTTTAATAATAGTCTTAATGTAAACCAAGACCAATTAGGTATTGTTTCAAATGACCTGAATTTTTATAGTATTCCGCTAAACTCAAATCAAACTTTTGAGTTAACAAACCATATTGGTGTTGCCCTAAATAATAGCGATATAACTGCCATAAACTATAACCTTGACGGCGAAGATTCAACACTTATTTCAAGCCCCAATGACAGTTTGGTTGTTTGGCCAACTGAAAACGAAATTTATAGGGTTATTGACTGCCCAAGAATAACGAGCATGTGTGTTCATTATGAAAGGGTTTTTGCAACTGTTGGTGATGATGAAAACACTATTTGGTTTAGTGATGACCTTGACCCAACAAACTGGAGCCTTAGCTTAACAGAAGCCGGCTTTATTAAAATGCAAGATGATAGGGGCGGATGCAGAAAAGTTATTAGTTTTAATGGCTATGTTTATGTTTTTAGAGATTACGGAATAGCAAGAATTAGCGCTTTTGGCGATCAAAATCAATTTAGCGTTAGCCAACTCTTTGTTTCAAGCGGAAAGATTTATGCTAATAGCGTTGTTTTATGCGGAAACGAAGTAGTTTTTCTTGCAACAGACGGATTATATAAGTTTGACGGAATTAATTGCGTTAAAATTTTAGATGGTTTAACGCCAGCATTTACTAGCGTTGATAACCAAAATTGTTGCGCAACTTATTTTGAAAATAAATATTATTTAGCCTGCAAGTTTAATTATTCTGATAACACCCAAGCAGAAAATACAGCCTATAATAATGCGCTTATTGAAGTTGACTTATCTAAGAAAACGGCAATATTTATGCGCGGAGTTGATGTAAAAAGCCTAACGGCAATAAATTGCGATAATTATAGGGGAGTTGTTGTTTGCGCTAAAAAGTTTAGTGATAGTAATTATAAAATTATGGCGCTTAACCAGTCTGGCGAAGCATTTGGTGAAGCATTAACTAAAGTTTGGGAAAGCCCGTTAACTGATCTTGGGTACCCTGAAAGCGAAAAAACGCTTTGTGAACTTATTGTTTCAACAAAAACTGACATAACTTTTGTTATTGAAAATGAAAAGGAAGATGTTAAGAGTTTTCAAATTTCAGGAAGCGAAAAACCAAAGAAAATCAATTTAATTTTTAAATTCAACAAACTTAAGTTTAAGATAATTTCAAATGAAAAAGATTGCTGCGTTATGACGCCGTTTTGCCTAATAAAACTAAGTGAGGTTTAACTATGGATTATGGTAAAATTGCATATATCAAAGTTAGCGATTTAGAAAAACAATTAAGCTTACAAAACTCTAATGAAACGGTTAGTTCAAATAATCTTTCTTGCTTTGAATTTAAAAATAATCAGCCTCAAACGTTTACAGAAAAAGTTATAGCGCTTTCTTTAGTTAAACAAGAATCAAATTCTAATATTTGCCTTTTTGGAAAGTTTAATATAACTGCTCAATCTAGTTCTCAAGTTAAAGTTTCATTTTTAATTAATGAAACAATTATTTGCACTCACCAAAAAACAATAAGCGGTAATGACGTTATTGATATAAGTGGCGTAAGCATTCCCGTTGTTTTAGGTAAGGGTCAACTTTCAGTTATGATTGAAAGCACAAACGAAATAACACTTGAAAACTTTTCAGTTATTGTTTTAGGCGCTGAAGGTGATGATGGTTCTAAAGAAATTGAACTTAGGGCCTGCGTTGATAGCGCTAATCTTGCAATTAGTGAGATAGAAGATGGGGTTATAAAATATTGCATTAAGAGTTTGTCAGAAGAACTTGTTATTGATGATGGTGATATGCAAACCTTTAAAAGCGCTAAAACGCATTCAATTAGTTTTCTTGATGACGTTTTATATATCGCTTATGTTGATGATGAAAACAATTTATATTTAGCAAATAATAACAGCCAAAGTGAAATTTTTGTTGACTCGCTTGTAACAAGCGTAACAATAGGGATTTCTTATAGTGATGAATCAATTTTTATTGCTTACGTTAGTGATGGTAAAGCATATTATAAGGTTTTAAAAAACGGAAATTTGCCAAGCCGAACTGAATTAACCTTGCCAAATGTTCAGTTTGTTAGAATTGTTGCAGTTAACAGCAATATTGAAAAAAACTATTTAATTGCAACTGATGTTTACGGGAATAACTATCTTTGCAAATCGCTTATCTTTAAAAACCCTGATAGCATCATTGAAGACATTAGTTTTGATACGCTAATTAACTTAAATGCTTGCGTTTATGCCTTTAGTGAGAAAGTTAAAATTGAAAGCATTTCTGCTCAAACATTAATGACGGCTTATATTCAAACGGTTGCGGAAAACACTTATGACTTTAATGATTTAACAAGCCTAAGCGTTTGCGCTGATTTCACTTTTGAGCCTTATGTTATTCCGGCTAATGCTATTCTTTATGGTGTTTCATTTGATACTTTATCTTCAACTGCTTATGACGGAATTGGCAACAGTGTTTACACTGATGATTGTGTTGGTTTTACCCCAGCAAGCATAACGATAACAAATAATGTTCCTAGTTACACTGACGGCGGATGGGATAGTAGGTGGCCTTATAACCAAATAAAACCTTGCGTTATAAATTCAAGTGGCAATATAACTTATCTTAACCCAAATGCTATTAGCTATGACCTTAATGGCAATTACGTTGATATTTCAAACGGAACAAGAGGGAATGTTTTTGTTGAGATACCAAAAATGTATTACAGATTTCATAGAACAGCAAATGATGTTCTTGAATTTAAACTTAGTTCATGCAAGCGCTTTGGTTTTAGTTGCGCTAGTCATATGTATAAGGGCGTTGAGCAAGAAAAGATTTATGTTGGTGCTTTTGCAACTAGTGTTTTTAGCGGTAAAGCGTGGTCTTTAGCAACTCAAGAAAAGCTTAGGTCAAACACCTACACAACCGCTCAACTTAGAGCATTTAGTTATTTAAACGGAAATGGCTATGAAATGATGAACCTTAATATTTTAAACTTGCTTGAAATGTTGTTTATTATTCAATTTAAATCAATTTCTTATAAAGAAAGCATTGGCTATGGCTATTGTTATAACTCATCTTCAGGAAGTTTAAAAACAACAGGAACGAGTTTGTCTTATCCTTCAAGAAGTTATGGTTATTTAACAACAAACCAGAAAAAAGTTGACTTGTTTTTAAACATTGAGGGTTTTTGTAGTTTTGCTTGTTTTGCTCTTGATGGCGTTTATGTTCAGCCAGGAAAACTTGGCTTTATGAACGTTTATGGCAAAAACAATAATTTTATTGATGACACAAATTATTCTGACTATATGTTTTATAACATAACTTTTCCAACATTAACTAGAACAACAAAAGATCATATTGTTAACAATAATGTTGGTTTGCTTCCTTGCGAGTTTTACAACACAACTAGCGCGAGATTCTTTGACTTGTTTAGATCAAGGTTTAATGCGGTTGGTGACCCTGGGTCAGAATATAGAATGCACTTTCCTAATTTAGGAACGATAAACCTAGGTTTGTTTAGTTATAACTTTCCGTTAACAACTTTCACGGCTGGAATTCAGGGGCATCGGCTCGTTTATTATAATATTTAGGAGAAGAAAATGAAATTACACAATAAATATGAAATTATTTGTGGTGGAAAAACTATTGTTGGCTATAACACAATGTTAACAACGGTTTTTGATAAGATTAAAAATCTTCAGCCATATAATGGTTATTTTGCTTTTGGAACGGGAACAACGTTAGCTAGCGCTTCTGACACTCAACTAGCAAGTTATGTTGCAACTTACGCCAACACAACCGAGAGCGTTCAACCAGATGTTTTAAAAGGCAATTTATATGTAACAAAGATTAAGGTTTTTGATAACAACGAGGCTAACGGCTTAACTTTTAGCGAAATAGGAATAACTGACACAACTTCAAGTAATCCAACGGTTTATAACAGGGTTGTTTTAACTGATGACGAAGATAATGTTATTTCAGTAACTAAGCCGGCTGGCGAAGAAATGATTGTTAAACTAACAATTTACCTTGAAGTAAGCAGTGACTCATCAGCAAAACTAATCGGCGGAAACAACACTTTAGTTAAGCAAATTTTAGGTGAAGATGCTTCGCTTTCAAGAGCGTTAGTTTTTACAAGGGGAAACAATCTTTCATCTAACACTAGCATTTATAGGGGAGTTCCTAATAACTATACAAGTTGTCAATATGAAGTTTTGTCATATAACCTAGCCAATGATTCGGGCTTTGCCTTAGAATTTACAATTGATTTTGGAACGGGCAATCTTGTTGAAGTTGTTGGGCTTTTAGATAACTGCCCGGTTTTAAGGTTTAATTGCCTTGGGTCAAGAGCCAGCGTAACAACAACTGAAACAATAGCCAAAGAGGGCAATAACAGCGCCTTTGTTAGCGGTTTTGTTAAAAACATTTTAAGCGTTACTGACACGGTAACAGAACAGCAAGTTCCTTACAGCGTAAGCCAGGTTGCTAATGAATTTAGTGATTTTGTTATTTCGCCATTTAGTTATCCTTTTACTGATCAAACGCCACGTTTTGTTAGCAAAGACGGAAGTTATATTGGTTTTGTTTTAAATGGTAGTTTTTATTTATTCAAAAATGAGAATTACTTACTTAATGAAATTGACACTTCATTAATAAACATTGAAAATTACAGCGATATTATTATTGTTGACAATTATGTTTTTGTTGTTAAAAGCAATGTAACTCTTGCTTACAGGGTTAATAATGGCGCGTTAGCGAATATGGTTATAACCCTTAACTCAAACACGATTAATGATTATGACTTTGACTTAACAGATTTTGGAGTAACAATTTCATCAGATAACACTTTTATGTTTTATGGAATTGATGATGATGGTTATGGAGTTTGTTATATTGGTTCATTAAACGGAACCTCAAACATTGAAATAACTAGCATGTCAAAAACTTCAAAATATGGTTACACCAACGCTGTTAGCACCTATAAAAATAACTTTTGTGATAGTGCGGTTTATTTTTTAACAACTTCTTATGACGAAGATAGCGGAATTAGTTATGTTGAAAGCATAATCTCAACAGGAATTGTTATAAGTAATAACACTCACGCTATGGCTTATGATCTTTTAACAAATGCAACTAACGTTTCAGCAACAAACAGGGTTATTTATGCAAGGCGAAATGTTAGCGGTAATAACTCAATTTTTAACACTTATTATCTTCCAGAGCAAAGAAGATATAGCATTCCTTTTGAAGGGGAAGTTGATATTTATTTTTCTCCGGACTTTAACTATATAATCAAAAAATATTCTAGCACCAGCTATAAAATTTATAACTTAATTGGCTATTCAATTCCGATTGAATTTAACAGTGGAATTTTTAACACGCTTAGCGCTCAAACTTTTACAGATTTTCAATTTTTAAAAGACACACTTTTGATTTTTACGTCAGATCAAAACTCGCCAATAATCGCTATTAACTTAAACAAAAACTGCGCCGTTATTGAAAACTTAAGTGATTCAGTTAGCAGTAACATTTCAGTTAGTGTTGAAAGATATAACGTTTTAGGAAGCATAACTAATGAAAATGTTGAAGGTAAATTAACGCTTAAAATTTCGGGGTTTTAATTATGACTTTTTCTAACGATATTTTAAAACTAGGAAAATCAAAAGTTGTTAATGGTTTTGTTGATGAAGGCCTTTTAAATATTTTTTATTCAAAGGGGCAAAACAGAATTAGCACCAAGAAAATCAACCTTAATGATGGTTATAAATTAAGCGATTTTAGCGAAGTTAATAACTGCAGCGAATTAATAATGTTAAACGAAAGTATAAAAATTTATAGGCTAGGGGCAGGCTATAAGATTAGTGTTCTTAGTGTGGAGGAATAATGAATAAGAAAGAATCTTTGATTAAAACAGAAAAAGATAAAAAAGATGAAGATGAACTTTATAAAATTTTAGATGGCGAAGATGAAACCGGCGTTAGTTTAGTTGCTGAAAGTGATAAGCAAGATAATATTAACACATTGTCAGAAAAGTTTGGCGTTAACCTTAATTCAACTGACCCAATAAGAGAGCTTAACAAGATTAATGATTATTACATTAACGCTAGAAAAAACGAAGATGATGAAGATAAATATTCAATGGGCTTAGAGCAATTAACAATGCCAAGCGAAGTTGATGAAGATGCCATTAAAAATGATTTAACGAATAAATATGATGCGCTTAAATCAGATAAAAATGAAGACTATTTAACTAACATTGAAAAGCAAGAAAACAATAAAATAAGCGCTCAAAAAAACTATAAAGATAGCGCAGTTAAAATTGAAAGCGCTTATGATGAAGCCAAAGAAAATGCCTCAGCAGATTTGTTAAAGCGTGGGCTTGCTAGAAGCAGTATTGCAGTTTTAAGCATTAACGGCTTAGAGCAAGAAAAAACAAAACAGTTAACTAATCTTGCTAGTGAGTTAGCAGACAAAATTACGTCAATTGATAAAGAAATTTCAAAGCTTAAAGACGAGCAAGAAGACGCTATGGATTTACTAGATATTAAATTTGCTAGCGAACTAGAAGATAAGATTAAGGCTGAGCAAGAAAAATATTATAAACTTCAAAAAGAAGCAATTGAATTTAACAATAATGTTAAAAAACTTGAAAAAGAATATGGTCTTAAAAAAGAAAAACAAGATGCCGAACTCAACAAAGTTGATGACAGTAATTATTTAAGCGATGAAGAAGCGGAATATAAAGTTTTATATATAACGAATTATCTTAACTCACTTTCTAGGGAAGAAGCACTTAAAAAACTTGTTAGCGATTCAATGTTTGCTTACCTATTAAAAGATAGTTATAGGGAAGTTTATCTTAATCAATTAAGAAGAGAAAACTAAGGAGGTTTTATGACTCTTAAAGAACGAATGAAGCAATACAATTTTTGGATAAGTTTGGTCAGCGCAGTTTTGTTGGTTGCAAGAATTTTAGGAACAAAATTTGGTTTTGAAATTGATAGTTCGCTTGTTATGGACGTAACAACAGGTCTTTGTGGAGTTTTTGTTGTTTTAGGAATAATTAGCGCGCCACAAAAAGTTGTAACTAAAATTCAAACTGAGTTTAAACAAAACGAGATAACTGAACCAAAAGTTGAAGCCGAAATTGTTAGCGAACCTGAAATTAAACCGGCTGTAATAGAAACCAAAGTTGAAGAAGAAACGAGGGAAGAAGTTAGCGAAGAAAAACAAGAATCTATCGAGGTTTGTGAAAACAACGCTGATGTTGTTATTGAAGAAACTAAAGAACCAGAAGTTATAATTTCTGAGCCAAAAACAGAGGGATTAATAGAAGGTGAAATTGCTAGCGAAAATAGCGAATCACAAATGAATGGTCAATCAACTCAAAACTTAAACGAAATGAACAAAGAAGATTTGATTGAAATTATTCAAACTTTAAAAAATAATTAAAAAGTTGCCTGCATTTTATTGCAGGCTTCTTTTGTTTATTTATTCTAATAAAGAGGCAAATTTAAGAAAAATTTTTGTTATTTTTTGGCGTTTTATTTTTAATAAAAGTTTGTGTTTTTATCATATTTTGTTTGACCCAAAATGATAATTTTGTTAAACTAACATAAGATAATCATAAAAGGGGGAAAATTATGAAAAAAATCAAAATATTTATGCTAACAATAGCATTGCTTTTGATTGCTCCGCTGGCTTTATTATTCTCAGCTTGTGATGCTAATGTGAACAAAGATGTACAAGTTAGAGTAGGCGAAGAATATGTTGAATGGTCAGCTGATGGCCAAAATTGGAATAATATTATTTCAATTGATGACCTTAAAACGCAATTAGGCGATACTTTTAAAGGTGAGCCTGGTGCCAATGGAACGAACGGAACAAATGGAACAAACGGAATTAACGGAACAAACGGAACCAATGGTGTTGATGGTCGTCAAGTTGAATTCCAAAAAACCCAAACTCACGTTCAATGGCGTTATGCTGCAACTGCAACCCAATCAGCAACCGCTTGGACTGATTTAGTTGCTTTAAGTGAGCTTAAAGGCGCTGCTGGAACAAATGGAACAAATGGAACTAACGGAACCAACGGCCGTGAAATTGAACTTCAAAAAACTGAAACTCATATTCAATGGAGATATGTTGGCGACGAAGAATGGACTGACTTAGTTGCATTAAGCGCGATTAAAGGTGAAAATGGAACTAATGGTACTAATGGAACAAATGGTACTAACGGAACAAACGGAACAAACGGCCGTGAGGTTGAGTTCCAAACAACCGAAACTCATATTCAATGGAGATATGTTGGTGACCAGGATTGGACCGATTTAATTGCATTAAGTCTTCTTAAAGGACAAAATGGAACAAACGGAACAAATGGAACTAATGGTACTAACGGAACAAACGGAACAAATGGCCGTGAGGTTGAGTTCCAAACAACCGAAACTCATATTCAATGGAGATATGTTGGTGACGAAAATTGGACTAACTTAGTTGCATTAAGTGTTCTTAAAGGTGAAAACGGAACAAATGGAACTAATGGTACTAACGGAACCAACGGAACAAATGGACGTGAAGTTGAATTCCAAAAAACTGAAACTCATATTCAATGGAGATATGTTGGAGAAGTTGAATGGACTAACCTTGTTGCATTAGCTGATATTGCTGGTGAAGATGCAAGCGTTGCTGGATATACTGTAACTGTTAACTATCGCGGTTACCAAGCAATGTTTGAAACAACTCCTGAAGCAATTAATGTTAATTCAAATGAATGGTTAACAACTATTCCAGAAATTGACGAAGATTATGAAGATGTCTTCGCTGGCTGGTATATTGTTGGTTCAAGACGTCAAATTTCTAACTACGACTTTGTTGGTGGAAACGTAACAATTGAGCCAAGATTTATTGACTTATTCTATGTTAACGAAGCAATAGAAGGTGAGTCATTTAACACATTACAAGATGCAATTGATTACTTACTAGTTGAAGGTTATGACATTGTTGAAATGGATCTTAATCTTTCATTAGGTGCTAAGAGAATTGTTTGGGATAGCGTTGATAACGTATTTGGTTATGTTAACACTTTAACAAATCAACCAATTTATCTTTCAACTCATCCAATGACAAATCTTACTAGCCCAACTGAAATATTCATGATGTTCCATGCTAACGATCAATATTGGTCAGAAGGCGTTATGAATTTATATTATCCTTGCTCAATTTATCTTGCTGAAAATGAAAACTTACTTGGCGTAACAATCAAAACAAACAGAGGTGTTGATATTGGTAACAACACTGGTATTGTTAAAATTGAATATGTTAACCTTTCTGGTGTTGCTCAAGAAGTTATCATCAGAACAAATGGCGGGGATTTAGAAATTAACGCGCCTGATGATATAGTTCATCACTATGGATCAGCCAACACAGTTAATATTATTGCAGTTGCTGGTTCATCTTATCATGAAACTGGAAAAGCAACGCTTATAAAAGTATCTTCTGGTCGAGTTGTTGTTGATGATAGCGAAGAAGTTGCTGTTGGTGGTATTCACGTTGCAGCAAATGACGTTATTGTTGCCGTTGAAACAGATGCTGTTCTTCCAACTGTAACATTTGATTCAACAGTAACAAGTTTCTATGTTCAAACAACTGAGGCTGGTGAAAAAGAAACCCAATCAACTG
The DNA here is from genome assembly GCA_024692805.1 of bacterium. GTDB lineage: Bacteria > Bacillota > Clostridia > Christensenellales > UBA1242 > UMGS2070. The sequence continues at coordinate 18,569 of JAILMD010000032.1, forward strand.
TTACTATTAATTCTGGTAACGTTACAGTTACTGCAACAAGTGGTTCAGATGCTGTTCCAACTGCAATTGCAACTCAAGTTGAGGCTTCAGTTGAAGCAACAGAAAATGAAGCTCTTGCTAACGCTTATGACGTTGTTGAACCAACGTTCGATGAAAGTGTTGTTGCAAGAATAGGCTTGGTAACTTATCAATCATTAGCAGAGGCTATTAATGCCGCTAATGATGGCGACACAATTGTTCTAGTTAATGATGACAGGGTTTCATTAACAAATAATCAAGAAATAACAATAAATAAATCATTAACAATAACAGGTGTTACAAATAGTGATGGTTCCCCTAAATACACTATTTATGGAACAAACACTTCAAATGGCTATAATGATATATTTATTAAAAATCAAACAACTGCTATAAATGTAACAATTGAAAATGTAAAATTTAGTGAGTTTGGAAATGAAGCTTCAACTAATTCAAATCATGGTGTAATTGTTGTTAGCGGTGGAACACATGCTAATACTCACACAATTCTTAATAACGTTTATATTGATAAATTCAATAAAGCAGCAGTTATAATTCCAAAGGGAACTTATGCAATTTCTAACTGCTATATTGATTGTGCTAAACCAACAACGCATGGTAACGTTTTAACAAAAGGTTTTGATATTCAAACAACAACAACTACTAACACTATTGATAACGTTGAAGTTGTTTATTCAGACAGCACTTACACTGAATGGTCATCAGCAGCATTTGAAATTTATTATGGTGGATGCACTTTAACAAATTGTAGAGTAACATCATTCAAGATTGCTTATGCATCTGCGTTTAACGCTAATATAACTCTTATTGATTGTTCAGCAAACGCAACAACTGCTGTTTCATTAGTAAGACAAAATGCAACAACTAACAATCAATCACAAGCAACAATTATGAGCGGAACATATATCGGAGCGCTTAACAAACCAGATGAAAATCAAACACTTGTAATTATAGGCGGAACATTCTCAGTTGACCCAACAGAGTTTGTTAACACCGATAACTATGATGTTGTTGAAAACCAAAATGAAACATACACTGTTTCAGAAAAAACTGGCGAATAATTAGTTATAATTTAAGGGCGCGGGGGAACCTGCGCTCTTTTTTGTTAGATAATATTTTGTTAAAACGCTTGCAATATTAACTAATTTGATTATAATAAAGTTAACTAATATCTTTTTTATTTAATATTTTTTGGCAATATCTCTAAAAAATTGTTTTTATTTTAAAGATATATTTTTAGTAAAAAGGGAATAATTATGTCATATAAAAATTCTATTAAACTCATTTTTTCAAACTTCAGTTTAGTTTGGAAAAAATTAGCTTATCTTTTGGTTGTTTTTGCTGTTAGCGCTTTAATTAGCGTTGCAATAAGTATGCCAACGATTGAGCTTTTAAGAAATGAAGGCTTTTTTAGCCACGCTAAAGATCTTTTAGAGGCAGTTTATATTAATCCGTCACTAATTAACCAAACGATTAGCGAAATATTAACCAGTTTCTTTACAATAATTTGGTCAAATGCTGCTGGTTATATTGTTAGTTTTATTGGCTTTATTCTTTCAGCGATTGTTCTTCCTGCCTTTTTAATTGGGCTTGGGGAATATGCTGTTTGCTTTGTTTCAAGCAAAAAGTTATCAAGTAACGTTAAACTTGGTTTTTCTTCATCGCTTTTAACAAACGCAAAACATGCTTCTAGATATTCTTTATATCGTTTATTAATTGGAGCCGTTATTGACCTAATTATCTTAGGATTTTTGCTTGTTTATCTTAAACTTGCAAGCGGAATATTGTTAACAATGGTTTTACTTGTTGTTTTTATGGCAATATTAGTTTTCTTGAGAAGCTTAAAGTTAACAATTTTAGGTCTTATCGTTTCAAAAATGATTGAAGAAGATAAGTCAATCAAAAGGTCACAAGATGAGTTGATTAAACTTTCAGCAAGGGCTTTCTGGAGAAGTTTTAGCAACGCCTTTATTGTTGTTTTAACAATAATTGCAGTTAACATTTTTGCTGGGGTTTTCACGATCTTAGTTGGGTTAATTGTGACTATTCCTTTAAGTATGGTTTTCAAATGTATTTTTATGATAACAAATTACTATACAATTAGTGGTAAAAAATATTATCTTAACGAAAACCTTATTGTTGAGCCAAAGATTTTAGATGAAAAGGGAAAATTAAATAGTTAAGGAAATTTTATGGATATTATAAATAACGAACAAACAACAATAAAGAAAAGGGTTTTTGCGCCTGAAGAACAAAACAAAACTTACACGGCCGCTCCAAGAAACCCTAACAAAATTAAACCTCAACCAGTAAAACAAACTAAGGTTGAAGATCAACCAACAAAACCAGCAACGCTTTTAAAAGATAAAAATTCATTAAGAGTTGTCTTTTTAGGTGGCGTTGGTGAAATTGGTAAGAATATGACAGCCCTTGAATTTGGTAATGATATTATCATTATTGATTGCGGGCTTGCTTTTCCAGGCGAAGATATGCCAGGGGTTGACCTTGTTATTCCTGATTTTTCTTATATTAAAGAAAATGCAGCAAGAATTAGGGGAATTGTTATAACCCATGGTCACGAAGACCATATTGGCGCAATCCCATATCTTTTAAAAGAATTAAAAGTTCCTGTTTTTGGAAGCAGACTTAGTTTAACGCTTATTGAAAACAAACTTATTGAGCATAAAATAACCGGTGTTAAAATGATGGCGGTTAAACCAAGAAGCGTTGTTAAACTCGGCGCCTTTAGCGTTGAATTTGTTAAAGTTAACCATTCGATTGCTGGCGCAATGGCTTTAAGCATAACAACTCCTGTTGGCGTTGTTTTTCACACTGGTGACTTTAAAATTGACCTTGAGCCAATCGATAAAGAAGTTATTGACCTTCCAAGAATCAGCGAAATTGGCGCCAAGGGCGTTTTATTGCTTCTTGCTGAAAGCACAAACGTTGAGCGCCCTGGATACACGCTTAGCGAGTCAACTGTTGGCCAAAAACTAGAAAAAATATTTATTGATAACGCCGAGCGCAGAATTTTCGTTGCAACATTTGCAAGTAACATTTATAGAGTTCAACAGATTGTTGACCTTGCCGTTAAATATAACAGGCGAATTGCTATTGTTGGGCGAAGCATGATAAACAACATTGACGCTAGTATGAAAATAGGCGAGTTTAACTGCGATAAGAGCATATTTATTGACGTTGAAAAGGTTCCTAACCTTGAAGATAAAAACGTTTTAGTTTTATGCACGGGTAGCCAGGGCGAGCCAGCAAGCGCGCTTTCAAGGCTTGCTAATGGTGAGTTTTCAAAACTTAACATTGGCGAAAATGATACTGTTATCTTTTCATCAAGCCCAATTCCTGGAAACGAGAATATGATTAACAAGGTTATAAACAACCTTTACAGGAAAGGCGCAATTGTTATTCACGAAGATGTTCACACTTCTGGCCACGCTTGCCAAGAAGAGTTAAAGATAATTCACACATTGCTTAAACCTAAATATTTTATGCCAGTTCACGGCGAATATAGGCACCTTAAGGAGCATAGTAATCTTGCTCAAGGCTTAGGGCTTGATAAACATAACATAATTATTCCTGAAATTGGAATGGTTGTTGAAGTAAACAAACGCGTTATGAAGATGGCAGGAAGCGTTCAAGCAGGTGAAATGCTTGTTGATGGGCTTGGAATTGGTGAAACCGATAGCGTTGTTTTAAGAGATAGAAAACTTTTAAGTGAAGATGGTCTTTGCATAGTTGTTATTGGCGTTAATAATCTTAGTGGTGAGTTAGTCAGCGAGCCTTACATGATAACACGTGGTTTTGTTTACACTAAAGAAGCCGAAGAGTTAACTAATGAAGCAAAACAAGTTTTACTCGACACACTTAAAACAATTGATATGAAAGAAGAAAGAGATTGGCCAGAATTAAGAAATGTTATAAGAAAACCTCTTAGAAACTTCTTCTATAAGAAAACTTTAAGAACTCCTATGATTTTGCCAATCGTGTTTAGGGTTTAATATGGATTATTCTTTATTAAGAGAAGATGCAAAACAAAATAATATTCCAACATTAAGAGACCAAAGCAGCTTGTTTTTAGCTAAAATCATTAAAGAGAAAAACCCAAAAACGATTTTGGAGTTTGGAACAGCTGTTGGCCTTAGCGCAATAAATATGTTAACTAATTCTAGCGCAACGATTGAAACAATTGAGTTAGATAAAGAAAGAGCAAGCCAAGCCGAAATTAACCTTAAAAAGTTTGGCTTTGATAAAAGGGCAAAAGTTTACGTTGGTGATGCGCTAGCTATTAGCAACGAATTTGTTAAAGAAAATAAAAAATTTGATTTTATCTTTCTTGACTCAGCTAAGGGGCAATATATAAAACTTCTTCCTAACATAATAAAACTTTTAAATGTTAATGGAACGCTGGTTGCGGATAATGTTTTATTTAGAGGATATGTTAATTCAACCAACTTTCCAAGAAGGTTTAAAACAATTGTTACTAGGTTAAGAGAGTTTAACAATGAGGTTATAAATTCAAAAGAATTTTATGACGCAAAAATTGTTGAAATTGAAGATGGAATTATGATTGCAACAAAAAGATAAAATTGCAAAAAATAAACTGAAAAAGTGAAAAAATGGTAAAAAAAGTAGAAAAAATTGAATTATTAGCTCCAGCAGGAGACTTTGAAAAGCTTGAAACCGCACTTCATTTTGGTGCTGATGCGGTTTATTTTGCCGGTAAAAATTATGGTTTAAGGGCATATGCTTCTAACATTGAAGATGATGATTTAGCTAAAGCCGTTAGCCTTGTTCATAAACACGGCAAGAAGGCTTATGTTACTTTAAACATCTTTGCTCATAACAAAGATTTTGAAAATCTTGCGGCATATTTAAAAGTTTTAGTTAAGGCAAAAGTTGACGCCGTTATCGTTAGCGATATAGGAATGTTTAGTTTTATTCGCGAACATGAACCCAGCCTAGTTATTCATGTTTCAACTCAAGCCAACACAACTAATGCTTATTCAGCAAATATGTGGGCTAAAATGGGGGCAAAGCGTATCATTTTAGCAAGAGAGTTAAGCCTAACTGAAATTGAAGAAATTTGCAAGGCGTTGCCAAAGAGCGTTGAAGTTGAATGCTTTGTTCACGGCGCAATGTGTATCAGTTATAGCGGACGTTGTCTTTTAAGTAACTATTTAACGGGCAGGGATAGTAACCACGGCGAATGCGTTCAAGCGTGCAGGTGGCACTATTCATTAGTTGAAGACACAAGGCCTGATGAAAAACTTGATATTGAAGAAGATAGTCACGGCGCATATATCTTAAACAGCAAAGACCTTTGCTTAATTGATTATCTTGATAAACTTAAAAAGGCAGGGGTAACAAGCTTTAAGGTTGAAGGAAGAATGAAATCACCTTATTATGTTGCAACAGTCATAAATGCTTATAGGCGCGCAATAAACTTGTTAGAGACGAGCAATAAGAAATATGTTGTTCCAGCAAGCCTTAAAAACGAACTAAATAAAGCAAGTCACCGTAAATATACAACCGGCTTTTTCCTTGGTGATGATAAACTAATTAAGCAAAACTATGAAAGCGCAAGCCAAGACCAAGAGAGCGTTTTTATGGCTAAGGTTATTAGCGCAAATGGGAACAAGCTAGTTGTTGAGCAACGCAATAAATTTGCTGTTGGTGATTTATTGGAAGTTTTAAGCCCGGGCGAAAGCTTTAACACGAAAGTTAAGATATTAAAAATCGAAAATGAAAAGGGCGAAGAACAGCAGGTTGCAAAACTTGTTCAAGAAAAACTAATTGTAACAATTGATAAAAACTATGGAATTCTTGACGGCGATATTTTAAGAGCCGATAAATAGGAGAGTTATGTATCTAAACATTTTTAATGGCGTTTTAAACGAAAAGCTTTTAGATAAAACAAATGCAGATGAAGTTTTTAATAAAGAAGTTTTTGATAATTTAGCTGATGCATTTAGCGACTTTAAGCCAATATTTACAATCGTTAAAACTGAAGCAGATTTTGACAATCTTGTTGTTTGCGACCAATTAAAATATATTAAAAATGAAACATTTACAAAACAAGTTGGAGAGATAAAATATTCTATTGGCAACTATGATAAAACTTTCTTTATAATGATTGAAAAAGATAATAACGCTTTTATTATTAAATCAAATAAGAATAAAGTTGAATTGATAAAACAAGAAAATGACGTTATTAAAAGCAAGCTTCGTTTAGATAAATATGGCAATTTATTGACTATAGGAAACGATTTTTATATAAATGAAAATGAAAAAACAAAATAATAAATATACTAAAAATATAAAAATTACCGCAATTTTTAGTTTAAAACATTAAAAATTGCGGTTTTTTCTTAATAAAAATTCATCATAATTCAACATTAATCATCATATTAATTCATTAGGGGAATGAATAATGTTTAGTTTATTGTTGAAATTATTGTCAAAAATATTCTTTTTCACAGGATTAGTTGGTGGCAAAAATGGGTTTAGTAAACCATTAAGCGCCAAAGAAGAAAAAGAGTTATTTACCAAATTAAGAAATGGTGATAAGTCAGCCGAAGAAAAATTAGTTAAACATAATCTTAGGCTTGTTGCTTATATAGTTAAAAAATATAAAAACTTCTGTGATCAGGAAGAACTAATAAGCGTTGGTTCTGTTGGTTTGCTTAAAGCAGTTAGATCGTTTGATTCAACAAATGGTAATTGCTTTTCAACTTATGCTAGTAGGTGTATTGAAAATGAAATCTTAATGCTTTTTAGAAAGGAAAAAAAATATAGTCAAAATGTTAGCCTTGAAGCAACAATAATGAGCGATAAAGACGGCAATGGTCTTAGCCTTGGCGAAATTATAAGTGACGGTGAAGAATTGTTAAGTTCAAGCGTTGACAAAAATTTGACCTATCAAAGAATAACTAAAATTATTGAAACAAAATTAGATTCGCGTGAACGAGAAGTCGTTTATCGAAGGTTTGGATTAAATGGATTTCGCGAGCAAACCCAAAGTGAAGTTGGTAAGGCTTTGCTTGTTAGCAGGTCTTATATTTCAAGAATTGAAAAAAGCGCCATTAACATCATAAGAGATGAACTGACTAAAATTCAGGGTGGGGATTGACAATTTAAGGTTTTTTTGGTATAATATCAACAAGTTAGCCAGATGATAGCGCCCAAGCAATTGGGTGAGGAAAGTCCGAGCACCACAGAGTAAGTGCGCTTGATAACGTCAAGCTAGGGTGACCTAAGGAAAAGTGCAACAGAAATAAACCGCCAATTTTGGTAAGGGTGGAAATGTGGGGTAAGAGCCCACAAACTGATATGGTGACATATCTTTGATGTAAACTCCGCACGGTGCAAGATATGGGGCGCATAAACTGCTCGTTTGCCCCGCAAATCGCTAGAGCAGGGTGGCAACACCTTGTCAAGATTGATTATCATCTAAAACAGAACTCGGCTTACAGACTAACTTAACCTGCTTAATGCAGGTTTTTTTGTTGTAAAAATTATTTTTACAATTATTATTTACCTTTATATTAATTATCTAAAAACTGCAAAATGCTTATTATTGCAAATAAAATACCACGCAAATATATATTTAAATCAAATATATTTGCGAAAAATAAATTGCGCACAAAAAATGTAAAATACTATAAAAATAATCGCAAAATGTTTTAATTTTGCGATTTTTTAAATGGTTTAGTTTTGTTTGCAAACTTGCTTTATTTGTTATATAATTATTATGTTAAATTATAAGGTGATGTTATGAGTTTATTTGCTAGTGATGTTTTTAAAAAAGTTCCGCTTGCCGAAAGAATGCGCCCAACAAATCTTGATGAATTTTTAGGTCAAAAACATATCGTTGGGCCGAACACTGCTTTAAGGCGAGTAATTAGCGCTGACAAAATGGGCAGCTGTATTTTTTATGGCCCGCCAGGAACAGGTAAAACAACGCTTGCTGGAATTATTGCAAAACAAACGAATAGTGACTTTATTGTTTTAAATGCTGTTTCTAGTGGGGTTGGAGAAGCTAAAAAAGCGATTGAACAAGCAAAATATAATCTTGAAATGTTTGGTAAAAAAACATATTTCTTACTTGATGAATGTCATAGGTGGAATAAAGCGCAAAGTGATGCTGTTTTAGAGGCTATTGAAAAAGGGTATATCATTTTTATTGGTTCAACAACTGAAAACCCATTTGTTAGCATGACTCGTGCAATTGTTTCTCGTTGCAGGGTTTTTGAATTTAAACCTTTAACTAAAGAAGATGTTATCGTTGCCTTAAAACGCGCCTTGGCTGATAAAGAACGTGGGTTTGGTGCGCTTGATATAAATATTAGTGAAGAGGCGATTGATTATTTTGCTAATGCTAGTTCAGGTGATGCTAGGGTTGCTCTTGGTGCGCTAGAGTTAGCAGTTTTAAGCACTCCTTCAGTTAAAAACAAGATTAAGATTGACCTAAACGTTGCTAAAGAATGTATGCAGGGCCGAGTTTTAAGCCTTGATGATGATTTGTTTTATGATATGCTCAGTGCTTTTTGTAAGTCGCTTAGGGGAAGCGCTCCTGATGCTGCGCTTTATTGGGCGCATAGGCTTATTAAGGCGGGGTGTGACCCAATGATAATTTTTAGGCGACTTCTTGCTCACGCAAGCGAAGATGTTGGTCTAGCTAATAGCAATGCTTTAATGGTTGTAACAAGCGCTATTGTTGCCTTTGAGCATACCGGCATTCCTGAGGGGCTTCTTAACCTTAGCCACGCTATTATTTATGTTTGTATGAGCCCTAAATCAAACAGCGTTGTTGTTGCCCAAAATCTAGCGATTGAAGATGTTGAAAAAACTTTTAATGATGCTGTTCCTGGGCATCTTAAAAACTATAATTACCTTAATGAAAAGCGAGATAAATATAAATATCCTCATAACTATGGCGGTTTTGTTGAACAACAGTATTTGCCTGACCAAATTGCTGATCACGTTTACTATAAACCAAGCGAGAATGGAAGCGAAAAGAATATAAAAGTTGCGCCACCATTTATTCAAAAGAAAAAGGGGAAAAATGAATAAACTGTATGTTTTAGTTGGAATACCAGCAAGCGGTAAGTCAACTTACGCTAAAAGCCTTAATAACGTTGCTATTTTTTCAAGTGATGAGATTAGAAAAGAGCTTTTTGGTGATGAAAAAATTCAAGCAAAAAACTGGTTGGTTTTTAAAACGCTTTATAATCGGGTTAATAACGCACTTAAAACTGGTGACGCTTTAATTGACGCAACTAATACAAAACTAGCCGACAGGCAAAAGTTGTTAACAAAAATAACTGAGCCTTGCTTTAAAATTGCCGTTGTTTTTAAAACGCCTGTTGAAGTTTGCATTATGCGAGATAAACAGCGCGCTAGAATGGTTGGCGAAGACATAATAAGGCGCTATAACGATGAGTTTGTTATGCCTTCAGTTAACGAAGGGTTTGATGAAATAATAATAAAAAACTAGGGGGAAAGATGGAATCACTAGAAATTAAAAGAGAAACAGATTACCTAAGAAACGTTCTCTATATTCTTGAAAAGAAAATTGAAGGGAACACTGCCGTTTTAAAAGCAGCAGAAGAAGACATAAGCAAAAACCTTAAATATGCTTGGGATAATCTTATTGATGATTATGAGTGGGCAGAAGTTAAACTTAACATTAACCGCAAAGAAGCAACTCAAGTTAACGCTAAAAACAGAATTGAAAGTTTTGCAAAAATGTTAAAAAGTGCCTATTTTGCTCGTATTGACTTTGATGATGGAAGTGAAGTAACCCCAATTTATATTGGAATTGCAACGCTTAGTGACGGAAACTATTTTTATGTTTATGATTGGCGTGCTCCAATTTCATCAATGTTTTATGATTTTGAACTAGGTGAAGCATATTTCGACACCCCAGAAGGCCGAGTTAGTGGAAAAATAACGCTTAAAAGACAATATAAAATTGAGGGCGATAAAATAACTCAAATTTTTGATACTTCACTTCAAGTTATTGATGAAGTTTTAAAAGAATTGCTTGCAAGCCACGCTTCAAATAAAATGCGTAATATCGTAACAACAATTCAAAAAGAGCAAAATAAGATAATAAGAAAACTTGATAGCGATATTATGGTTGTTAGCGGCCCAGCAGGAAGCGGAAAAACAAGTGTTGCAATGCATAGAGTTGCATACCTATTGTATGCTTATAAAGAGAGTTTATCGCATACTAACGTTTTAATTTTGAGCCCTAATGAAATTTTCTCAAATTATGTTAGTGACGTTTTGCCTGAAATTGGTGAAGACAATGTTTATCAAACAACTTTTGAAGACTTTATTGCTGCTTTCCTTAATGAATTTAAAATTAGGGAACATATGAGCGATATATATGAAGTTGTTTATAAAAACACAACTGACATAACAAAACGTAACTCAATAAAACTTAAAATGAGCAATATTTATATTAACCTTATTGAAACTTACCTTGCTAAAAACAAGGATAAAATTTTAGGGCTTAATGATATTATTGTTAATGGAAAAGTTGTTATTGATCACGAATTTTTAAACAAGTTTGCTGAAACGGTTGAGCAAAAAGGCTTAACATTTAAAGAGCAAGAAATTGCCTTAATTGAGAAGATAATGCTTCATCTTGATATTAAGTTTAACCGTGATAAAGACATTAAAAATAAAGTTAAAAAATCGATGGTGAATGCCTTTAACAAGATTAAGGCGAAAGACCTTTATTTAAGGCTTTTTGAAAACGAAAAAGAGTTTATAAACCTTGTTCAAACTGTTTATAACGAATGCGGAGTTAACAAAAAAGATAAACTTAACATTAAAGAACTTTCGCTTGTTTTCAGGTTAACCCAAGATGAATTAGCAAGGGGAATTTTGCCTTATGAAGATGTTTGCCCTTATCTTTATCTTAAAGATAGGTTCTGTGGCTTTAAAACCCAGAAAAACATTTTGCAAGTTGTAATAGACGAAGGCCAAGATTATTCAGTTAGCCAATATAGAATTTTATCTCACGTTTTCAAAAACGCTAAAATAACAGTTTTAGGCGATTCTGACCAATGCATTTTGCCATATAATACTTATGGAGAAAAAGCTTTTGAAACGATAACAAACATTTTAAAACAAGATAGAGTTGACGCTAAATGTAGTCAAAGTTATTTAGCAAAAACATATAGAAGCACAAAACAAATTAACGCTTTCTGTAACGCTCTTTTAGGAAGAAAACCAAACCTCAATCAAGTTGACAGAAATGGTGATGAAGTTAGCATTATCAAAGATTCATTTAATATTGCAAAATCAAAGATGATTGCTGATGCTAAGGCGTTAAAAACTAAGGAAGCAAGCGTTGCAATTATAACAAAAACTGAGGAGCAAGCAACAAAAATTTATAATGCTCTTAAAGAAAGCAAACAAAACCTTTCATTTAAACTTGTTTCAAGGCTTGATAAAGTTTTTGTAACGAATAAGATTTTAATAGTTCCAGCATATCTAGCTAAGGGGCTTGAGTTTGATGCTTGCCTTGTTTATGGGGCAGAAAAAAGCGAATATCCTGTTGAATTTAGAAATTTATTTTATGTTGCCTGCACGCGTGCGCTTCATAAATTAAACATTTATTACACCAGCGAAATAACGCCATTATTGGAGAAAACAAATGAAACAAAATTCAAGATATAATAGCGGTTTAATTTACGCTAGCGTTAACGCAACAAAAGGGGTAACTGATAAGGTTAGCGTTTATAACACTTATGGAATTCCAACAACAAGGCAAACCTTTGTTAAAACACTTTATCACGAAAAGCGTTTTAAAGTTATTTGGTTTAGTTTTATAATTTTAAGCCTTATAGCGTGCTTAATCATTTCGCCAAGTAGTTACCTTTATTGCGCCGAACTATTGATTACGGCTTTAAGCATTCATCTTATTGGCGAAGCAAAATTAATTGGCCAAGTTTTTGCTTTGATTGAATGTTTCCTTTACGCTTATATAAGTTATAAGAATAAACTATTTGGTGAGTCAATAAAATCACTCTGCATTAATCTTCCGCTTATAACTTTTGCTTTAATTAGCTGGTCAAAAAGCTTCAAAAAACAGGGGAATAAGGGAATTAAGATTAATGAATTAACACCTAAAAAATGGGCTATTATTGGGCTCGTTTTCGTTGTTTTATGTGTTGCTTGTTATTTCTTATTAGGGCTTATTGGAACGAGCGTTTTAGTTCTTTCTTCAATAACTTTTTCAATTTCTGTTGTTTGTAAATATTTAACGGCAAAAGCATATAAAGAATCATGGTTTTTAACCATCATTCAAAGCGTTATAGCCTTTTCACTTTGGGTTTATATGTTTATTGAAAACATATTGTTAAACTCAGCCGACTTAGCAACTTTGCCAATTCTGTTTATGTATATGGCAATTATGAGTAATGCTGTTTATTCATTTATTCTTTGGCAGGCAATGTTTAAAAAAGAGAAGAAGCCAACAGGCCAACTTTTTGCAATGAGAGAGATTAAGGTTAATAAGATTATTAAACTTAGAAAAAGATATTCAAATCTTTATTGGGATAAAAAGGTTGATATATCTAAAAATAGTTAATTAGTTTGACAAAATAAAACAATATCTATAAAATCAGTATAGGAGAAAAATATGAGTTCAAAAAAGGTTGTTGGGTTTTTAATTGCAACTGGAACGCTTTTGATTGTCAGTTTGGTAATAACGTTTACCCTTATTTTGCCAAACCATTTTAACACTAAAGTTAATGAGGTTTTAGCTTATTCATTTAACGTTGGTGGCGAAAATGATTCAACGATTAGTGAAATGGCAACAGACAAATTATCTCTTACTAAATCAATAGTTTTTTCTCCAACTAAATCTGTTGAGTGGAGTGATGGATTTGTTTGTTACGGCAACACCATTGATGATGGCGTTGAATATAGTAACACTCAAACTTCAAAATATGTTTGCGCAATTCCATTTACAGTTTCTAACTGCAAAGAAACTGAAATTAAGTTTAAGGTTGAAGTTATGTTAAGCGGAGCCCTTCAAGATTCAGTTTCATATAAGGTTTATGATTATGTTGATAAAAAATATAAATCACTTAATGAAATAAATATTGGTTATTATGAGTTTGAAAGCAGTGAAATAAGCAGGCTTGAATCAAATTCATCAAAGAGTTTTTGCTTGGTTTGTTATGCCGAAGGTGATGGCGGAGAACTTAGCGAAAAATCAAACATTAATATTCAAATTAGTTGTTAAAAAAAAACTCGCTATGAAGCGAGTTTTTTATTTTTTTAATTAAACTAGGGGAGTTATGTTTTCGAAAATGATGTTATCGCAATAAGGTTTAACTCTAGCTAGTTCATCATCATTTCTAACACACCATGCAATAACAGGAAGTTCTTTAAATTTTTTAACATAGCGGTTTGGTAAGTTATCTGTTTTATAGGCAATAAAGTTAGGCTCACTAACTTTTTTATTATATTTCATCTTTTTATAGAATTGGCGTTTAAAGAAGCCCATATCACTGTTTTCCATAAATGAAGCAATTTGACCTCTTTTTACTTGAGGGGCATAAGTTTTAAACCATTCAAGAGAGAAGGGGTTAAAGCTTTCAACAGCATATTCGCCTTTATAACCTTCAAGGGCTTTTAGAGTTGCCTTCTCAATTTCGCCAACCTTACCCATATTTTTAATTTCAATTAAAACGGGAGTTTTCCCATCAATTAAAGATAGGGCATCTTTAAGGGTTGGAATTTTTTCTTTACTTTTTTCAAGTTTCAAATCTTTAATATCGTCAATTGTTAAATTAGCAAGATATCCATCACGCCCAGTCATTCTTCCAAGAGTTTCATCGTGGAAAACAACAACGGTTCCATCACTAAGCATTCTAACATCAAGTTCAATGGCATATCCGTTTTCAATTGCATTAGAAAAAGCAGCTAAGCTATTTTCTGGCACATTTTCAGAGTGAAGCCCGCGGTGAGCAATAGGTTTTGTTGCTATCCAAGTTTCAAAAATATTCATATTTTTCTCCAAAACAAAAAGTGCGAAATCACAATGTTTCACTTATTACTATACAACAAATTTTATGTTTTTTCTACTAAAATTAAAACATTTTTCTAAATTTTTATAAAAAAAGGCCAAAATTAGCGTATTCTGGCTCAAAAACTTGATTAAATTATTTAAAATATATAAAATAAAGTTGGAGAAAAAATGGCTAAAGATTTATCTAAAATTCGTAATTTTTCAATTATCGCTCATATTGATCACGGCAAAAGCACTCTTGCTGACAGAATAATGGAAGAAACAGGGCTTATTAGTTTGCGTGAGAAAAAAGACCAACTTCTTGACAGCATGGATCTTGAGCGAGAAAAGGGAATAACAATAAAACTTGCCCCCGTAACAATGAAATATAACTATAAGGGCAGTGAATTTATTCTCAATTTAATTGACACCCCGGGGCATGTTGACTTTACTTATGAAGTTAGTAGGTCGCTTGCTGCTTGTGAGGGCGCTGTTTTAGTTGTTGACGCAAGCCAAGGCGTTGAAGCGCAAACGATAGCAAACGTTTATCTTGCATTAGATAATAATCTAGAAATATTGCCTGTTATTAACAAAATTGATCTTCCAAGCGCAAGGCCAGAAGAAGTTAAAAAAGAAATTAACGATATTATCGGAATTGACGCAACAAATGCTCCTTTAATTAGTGCTAAAATGGGTATAAATATTGCTAGCGTTATTGAAGACGTTATTGATAATGTGCCTGCTCCTAAGGGCGACCCTAATGCTCCTTTAAAAGCCTTAATTTTTGATAGTTATTATGACAGTTACAAGGGTGCAGTTTGTTTAGTTAGAGTTGTTGATGGTGAAGCGAAGGTTGGAATGAAAATAAGAATGCTTCAAACCGATAAAGAGTTTGTTATAACCGAAGTCGGTGTTTTCACTCCTCAAGCAAGCGAAAGGGAAAGCCTTTCTGCTGGCGAAGTTGGTTATATTAGCGCAAGCATTAAATCTGTTAGCGATATTAAAGTTGGTGACACTATCGCCCTTGACGGAGCTCCTGTTAAAGCGCTTAGCGGATATAAAAATGTTTTGCCTGTAGTTTTTAGTGGGATTTTTCCGGTTGATGGCTCGAAATATAATCTTTTAAAAGATGCTCTTATGAAACTGAAACTTAGTGACGCCTCTCTTGAATTTCAGCCTGAAACAAGTTCGGCTTTGGGGTTTGGTTTTAGGTGTGGCTTTTTAGGGCTTCTTCATATGGAAGTTATAACCGAGCGCCTTGAAAGAGAGTTTGACCTTGATATTATTGCAACGGCGCCAAGCGTTACATATAAAGTAACAAAAACAAATGGGGAAGTTGTTTTTGTTTCAAACCCAACAAATATGCCAAGTGTTCAGGAAATAGCAAAAATTGAAGAGCCTAAAATTAACGCTTCAATATTTACTCCGCCTGAGTATGTTGGCGCTATTATGGATCTTGCAACTAACAAACGTGGCGACTTTATTGATTTAGTTTATCTTGACCCAAAGCGAGTTAAAATGAATTATGTTTTACCGCTCGGCGAAATAGTTTATGACTTTTTTGATAATCTTAAAAGCCGAACTCATGGTTACGCTAGTTTTGACTATTCGCTTAATGGTTATGCTGAAAGCGATATGGTTAAGTTAGATATATTGCTTAACGGCGAAATTTGTGATGCGCTTAGTTTGCTTGTTCATAGAGATAAAGCGTATGAAAGAGGCAGACAAATAACTGAGAAGCTTAAAGACGTTATTCCGCGCCAACTTTTTGAAATTCCAATTCAGGCCGCAATCGGCAATAAAGTTATTGCACGTGAAACTGTTAAAGCGCTAAGAAAAGATGTTATTGCTAAATGTTATGGCGGTGATATTTCAAGAAAAAGAAAGCTTCTTGAAAAACAAAAAGAAGGTAAGAAAAAAATGAGAAAACTTGGCTCAGTTGAACTTCCTAGCGAAGCCTTCTTAACTATTCTTAAAATAGACTAGTATTGACAAAATTGAGTTTTTTTGTTAAAATATAATCAGATTAAGGAGTTGTTATGAAAAGATATACAAAAGTTCGTCTTGCCGCTGCTTTAATTGCTCTTAATACAGCTTTTTCAGCGCCAATGGTTATGGCTGCTAATAATGTTAATCAAGCAAAGCCTCCTCAAGTTAAAGAGGCAAGCGCTTATAATTATGTTTTAACAAAAGCTGAAAGTGGAAAAAGAAGCGAAATTGTTGATTATAAAAAATATTGTGACGATATCTTATTCTTTGAAGATGAATTAAGAAACGGAAGCCTTAAAGGCCTAATTGATGATTTTGACTATATTATTCCAGAAGAGTTATCTTATTCATATTTTGGCTTCCATGCATTTAAAGACGGCGAAGAAACAAGTTATATTTTTGACTTGTCTAGCTCTGCTCTTGGCAGCTATGCTTTAACTCATGATTTTCAAATGGATCTTCATGAAGTAACAAACGCAATGAGAGAAGGCAAATTAAGCAAATCAAACTTCAATATGTGCTATAAAACCAGCGACCTAGATAGATACATTTATAATTTAGCGAAAGATAAGGTTAAAGAAAAGATTAACGCAAATAGCGAGATACAAGGTTATTTAAATAACGGTTATGAATTATTTATTTTACCAAATATAAGTATCCCTAGTATCAGATTTAGTTTAGATGAATATAAAAATAATTCTAAAGTATCTTTAGTTGATTTATTTGATGGGTTTTTATCGTGGCAAATTGGAAAAGAAGATGGCAAATATGTTATGATTGTTGATCCAAAGTTAGATATAAAATTAGTAAAAAATGGGTCAACTTTAGACTATTTATTCTCTTTGCGACAAACATATGATTTTGATGATAATAAAGGAGAAGTAAAAAGTTTAATTGATAGTCTTCAATCGCCTAAACAATTTTTAAAGGCATATAATATAAAGGAGTCCAAAATTTTAACGCAGTACAATGATTATATAGTATATGTTACAAATTCTATCTCAGATTTATTCAACAAGGTTAGTATTGAAGATATTAAAAACCAATCAATTAGCATGAGTTTTTATAGACAATCTTTAGGTAAAATTAAAGATATCCCCGAATTTAATTATTTCAACTATTCTCTTGGACGACTTGATGATTCAACTTATGAAAAATATATCGGCGAAGAAATGGGGAAATAGTTTCGTTTAACTTAAAACGTAAATAATTAAATAATCAAAATTAAGCATAACAATTTGTTATGCTTTTTTATTAACTAAAAAGGCTCCATATTGACAAAATAGAGTTTGTTATGTTAAAATTTTAGTATGAGAAAAGGCCTAAGTTTATATCTTCATATTCCATTTTGCAATAGTAAATGTAACTATTGCAGTTTTGTTAGTGTTGTTGCTAAAGATGAGGTTAAGTTAAGATACCTTGATTGTTTGAAAAAAGAAATTGAGCTTAGGGGCAAAGAGTTTGGCGCTAGTTATGTCGTAACAACAATTTATATTGGTGGCGGAACTCCTTCATGTTTGCCAAATGGCGAAATTAAGAGTTTGCTTAAAACTATTTACAAAAGCTTTACTGTTAAAAATGACGCCGAAATAACTATTGAAATAAACCCAAATTCGTTAACCAAGGAAAAGATAAATGAATATTTGTTTGCGGGCGTTAACAGGTTTAGTTTGGGTCTTCAAACGTCAAATGAAAAGCTCCTTAAAGTTATGGGAAGGCCTGATTCATCACAAAACTTTATAAACGCCGTTAACTCGTTGCGTGAACAAGGGGCAAATAACATTTCTGCTGATCTTATTATTGGTTATCCAACTCAAACAATTTCAGATATTAAAACCTCTTTAAATCTTTTAACAAAGCTAAATATTCCTCATGTTTCAGTTTATATGCTAAGCGTTGAAGAAAAAACAAAGCTTAAAAGCCAAATTGAAGAGGGCGGTTTAAAGCAGTTAAGCGAAGATGAAGTTGTTAAAATGATGGATCTAGTTAGCCAAACGCTTAAGTTTAGTGATTATGAAAGATATGAGGTTTCAAACTTTGCTAAACCGGGCTTTGCTTCAAGGCATAATAAAGTTTATTGGCAAAGGCTAAACTATCTTGGCCTTGGCGTTGCCGCTCATTCATATTTAAAGAATTGTCGCTTTGCTAACACTTCAGACATTGCAAATTATGTTAGATTTTTAGAGAGGGGAGATCAAGTTCCCGTTTGTGATCTTAAGTTTTTAACAAAAGAAGAGCAAATGGAAGAAATGGTTATGCTATCTTTAAGAACTAATGAAGGGTTAAGCCTAGATAAATTTTATCTTGAATTTAAAGTTAACTTTGCTGCAAAAAATAAAGCAAAAATTGCTAGTTTTATTAAATCGGGCTACTTGGTTTTAAATCAAAAAACCAATTCAATTTGCGCAACAGATAAAGGATTTATGGTTTTAAACAAGATAATCAGCGAACTCGTTTTTTAAACTAAAAAAAATACAAAAAATTTTAAAAAAGTTAGTCACAAATTGTTGACTTTCTTTTTTTCGGGTCATATAATATTTGTGTAAATTAGCAGTCTAGCCTGTTGAGTGCTAGCACTCTGGTTTATATTTTACAAATTTGCTAAAAATAAAGTTGGAGGCTTTATGAATCTTAGTGAAAGAAAAAGGAAGATTCTTTCAGCGGTTATAAGCGAAAATGAAAAAACCGGCGAGCCTGTTTCAAGCAAGCAACTTCAAGGTGAACATTTTAGCGATATTAGCCCAGCAACAATAAGGGGTGAGTTAGCAACGCTTGAAGAGTTAGGTTTGCTTTGGCACCCACACACTTCTAGCGGAAGGTTGCCAACAACTGATGGAATTAAGTTTTATGTTAATGAAATCTTAACTTCACTTGAAGGCAAAAAACTTGATAGTGTTGTTAAAAACTTTAACGCTAACCTTGATAACGTTTCAAACGAATTAAAACTTACTGCCCAAAAAATTAGCGAAGCAACTAACTATACCGCAGTTTTATATCTTGGGCTTTATGACTTAGCAAAAATTGAAAAGGTTAAATTGCTTAAAGTTAGTTCTAATTTAACGCTTGTTGCTATTTTAACTGATTATGGTGTTTTAGAAGATTTCATTGAACTAAAGCTAGAAGAAAACGAGTTAAATGAAATTGAAAAATCATTGTCATCAATCTTTGCTGGTAAAACGTTAAGAGATATTCAAAACTCTAATTTCTTAATAACGCAAGAAATTGAAAGATATAAGTTTATGTTTGACTTAATCTTAAAAATGGTTGCAAAGAAAGAGGAAGAATCAAACAGAATTGAAATTGAAGGCAAGAGCAAAATTTTAAGCCAGAAAAATACCGATTTAACGTTTGTTAAAAATGCAATGGAAGTTTTTGAGGAGCCTGATTCACTTGCTCCAATTCTTAAAAATGATAGCCCTGAAATAAGCGTTGAAATTGGAAGTGATGATGGCTTAGTTAAAGATTGCGCAATTGTTACTGCTAGCTATAAGGCAAATGGCAAGGTTGTTGGGAAAGCTGGCGTTATTGGCCCTGTTAGAATGGATTATAAAAAGGTTATTGAAACGCTTGCGGGAATTTCAAGAGAATTAAGCAAACAACTTGATGACGTTAAGGAGCAAAAATGAAAAATAAAGAAAAAAATTTAGATAAAGAAAAGGAAAAAGAAGAAAATTGCTCTTGTGAGCATGATAAAGAAAATTGTGATTGTGGCGAAAATGATTGTGATTGTGGCTGTCATGATGAAGAACCAAACAAAGAAGAAATGTTAAAGTTTTATGAGCAAGCGTTTAAAGGTTTTGAAGATGCTTTAAATAAAGCTGAAGAAAATATAAAAGCCGAGAAAAAGCGAGCCGATGAAAACGAACATATCGCGCGTTGTTTTAGGCAAGATCTTGAAAGGTTTAAAGAAAGAAATAAAAACATTGAAAGCGAACTTAAAACAAACGTTAATAAGGAAACAGCGTTAAAGATTATTCCGGTTTTAGATAACTTTGACCAAGCCCTAACTAACGTAAGCGATGAAAACATTAAAAAAGGTTTTGAAATGATAAAAAACAAATTGTTATCAGTTTTAACTGATTTTGGTGTTTGTGAAATTGAAACTGATGGCGAGTTTAACCCTGAGTTTCACGATTGCGTTTCTAAACTCGAAGCGCCAAATAAAAAGCAAAAAGGAAATATTGCACGAGTTTTTCAAAAAGGATATAAATTCAATGATGGTAAAGTTATAAAACACGCTATTGTTGAAATTTATGAATAAAAAGGAGATTTAAAAAATGGCAAAAATTATTGGTATTGACTTAGGAACAACAAACAGTTGCGTTGCGGTTATGGAAGGCGGTGAGCCAACCGTTATAGCAAATGCTGATGGTTCAAGAACAACCCCTAGTGTTGTTGGGGTAAACAAAGATGGCGAAAGGCTTGTTGGTCAAGTTGCAAAGCATCAAGCCGTTGCTAACGCTGCTAACACAATTAGAAGCATTAAAAGAGACATGGGAAGCGATAAAAAGGTAACCATGGGCGGAAAGAGCTATACTCCTCAAGAGATTAGCGCAATGATTTTGGGTAAACTTAAAGCAGATGCTGAAGCCTACCTTGGAAGTAAGGTAACTGAAGCAGTTATAACTGTTCCAGCATACTTTACTGATGCTCAAAGGCAAGCAACAAAAGATGCAGGAAAAATTGCTGGGCTTGACGTTAAAAGAATTATTAACGAGCCAACAGCAGCCGCTCTTGCTTATGGTCTTGATAAAGTTCAAGATTCAGCAGGGCAAAAGATTCTTGTTTATGACCTTGGTGGCGGAACATTTGATATTAGCGTTCTTGAAATTGCTGATGGTGTTTTCCAAGTTTTAGCAACAGCCGGAAACAACCATCTAGGTGGTGATGACTTTGATGATAAAATCGCTGAATATGTTTTAAGCGAATTTAAGAAACAAGAAGGCATTGATTTAAGCCACGATATGGTTGCAATGCAAAGAATTAAAGAGGCAAGTGAAAAAGCTAAAATTGAACTTAGTGGAGTAACTAAAACAACTATTAGCCTTCCATTTATTATGGCAGACGCCAATGGCGCAAAACATATTGAAGTTGATTTAACAAGAGCAAAATTTGAAAGTTTAATTAGTGATTATGTTCAAGAAACAATAACCTTAACTCAAAAAGCGCTTGATGACGCAAAACTTACCAAAAATGATATTGCTAAAATTATTATGGTTGGTGGTTCAACTCGTGTTCCTCTTGTTAACGAAGAAGTTAAGAAATTCTTAGGCAAAGATCCATTTAAGGGGATCAACCCTGATGAATGTGTTGCAATTGGTGCTGCTATTCAAGCCGGCGTTTTAGGCGGAGAAGTTAAAGATGTTTTACTTCTTGACGTAACTCCACTTTCACTTGGTATTGAAACAATGGGTGGTGTGTTTACAAAACTTATTGAAAGAAACACGACTATTCCAACTAAAAAGAGTCAAATTTTCTCAACAGCAGCCGATAACCAACCAGGTGTTGATATTCACGTTTTACAAGGTGAAAGAGAGCTTGCCGCATATAACAAAACAATCGGTAGGTTTGAACTTATTGGAATCCCACCAGCTCCTCGTGGTGTTCCTCAAATTGAAGTTACTTTTGATATTGATGCAAACGGTATCGTTCACGTTAGCGCTAAAGACCTTGGAACAGGTAAGAGCCAAGACATAACAATAACTGCTTCATCAAATCTTAGTGATGCTGAAATTGACCAAGCAATCAAAGAAGCTGAGAAATATGCTGAAGAAGATAAAAAGAGAAAAGAAGTTGTTGACGCTAAAAACAGTCTTGACCAAATGATCGCAGGAATTGAAAAAGTTCTTAAAGATAGCGGTGATAAGGTTAGCGAAGAAGATAAGGCTAGGTTAAACGCTAGTATGGATAGCGCACGTGAAGTTTATAAAAACAGCGAAGATGCTGCTAAACTTAAAGAAGCGCTTGATGATTTAACAAAAGTTAGCAATGAAGTTTTCTCAAAACTTTATGCTAATAATAACCCTAATGGCGCAGCAGGCGCTAATGGCGCTAATGATGGTGCTAATGGTGGTAACACTGATCCAAACAACTTTGGTGATTTTACAACCAAATAAACTAAATAAGCAAAATTAAAAAGATGGCAGATAAGAATTATTATGAAACGCTTGGCGTAAATAAAAACGCAAGTGATGAAGAAATTAAAAAGGCTTATAGACAAATGGCCAAAAAGTATCACCCTGACTTAAATCCGGGTGATGCTTCTGCCGCTGAAAAACTTAAAGAAGTAAATGAAGCTTATGAAGTTTTAAGCGATAAAACAAAAAGAAGTAATTATGACACTTACGGCAGCGCAACAGGTCCACAATTTGGCGGCGCTGATGGCTTTTCAAACTTTGGTGGCGGATTCGGTGGGTTTGAAGATATCTTTAATATGTTTGGTGGCGCTTTTTCAGGCTTTGGCGGGAAAACCAAGTCAAGCGCAGTAAATGGCCAAGATATTGAAGTAAAAATGAACTTAACCTTTGTTGAAGCGGCCTTTGGTTGCAAAAAAACTATTAGTTTAACTAGAACTGAATCTTGTGATGATTGTAACGGAACGGGCGCTAAGGGCGGAACAGAATATAAAACATGTAGTAAATGTTCTGGCTCTGGAAGGGTTAGGCAAGTATCTAACACTATGTTTGGCCAAATGGTTAGCGAAGGCGTTTGTCCAGTTTGTCACGGAACAGGTAAAGAAATTAAAGTTAAATGTCAAACTTGTCAGGGCGCTGGCGTTGTTAGAAGAAGTCGCCAGATTGAAATAAACGTTCCTGCAGGAATAAACGATAACCAAGTTTTAACCCTTCATAATCAAGGTGAAGCGGGAAGAAATGGTGGCGGAGCCGGTGACCTTTTAATTATGATTAAAGTTAGCCCACATAAAGTTTTAAAGCGTGAAGGCTTTGACGTTTTTGTTGACGTTCCTATTAGTTTCACTGAAAGTTTATTAGGAACAAAAGTTAATATTCCTGGAATTAACGAAACGTTAACTTTAACCGTTCCAGAATTAACCCAAACGGGAACAGTTATTATGCTAAAAGGTAAGGGAACAAAAGTTTTAAACAAAAATGCTTATGGCGACCTTTATGCTAAAATAATTGTTGAAATGCCTAAAACACTTGATAAAAACCAAAAAGAATTGGTTAGCGCGCTTGATAAATCTATTAACAAAAATAACTATACTAAGCGCAAACAATTTCAAGATAAAATTTAATCCTTGCTTGGCAGGGATTTTTTATTTAATTGACTTATTTAATTAAAAATGTCATAATAGGCTCGTGAAAGAAAACAGGTTTTATTTTAATAAAGAAAGTTTGGTTAACAGCAAAGTTATTTTAACTGATGACGAATTCCGTCATCTTTCTCTTGTTTTAAGAAAACGTGTGGGGGATAGCGTTGTTTTATTTTGCGGAGATGGCTTTGATTATAATGCAACTATAACTAACATAACAAAAAAAGAAGCCGAACTTGTAATTAAAGAAAAGGTTAAAAATGAAACTGAGTCAAGCGTTGATTTAACAATTTTTCAAGCGCTTGCAAAAGGTGAAAAACTAAGCCTTATTGCTCAAAAACTAACTGAAATTGGCGCAAGTGAAATGTTAGTTTTTTCATCAAAGTTTTGTGACGTAACCGAAAAAACAAGTAAACTTGATAAACTAAATAAAGTCGTTATAAACGCTTCAAAACAATGTGGGCGAAGCAAACTATTAAAAACTAATGAAAGCGTTTTAACGTTTAATCAAATGATTGAAAGGTTTAGAGATTATGACCTTGTTTTATGCGCTTATGAAAATGAAGAAAATTTGCATATTTCAAGCGTCTTAAATAAGTTTAAAGGTAATAATATTGCCGTTATTATCGGCCCAGAAGGTGGGTTTAGCGCCGATGAAGTTAAAACTATTTCAGATAATGGCGCGAGGGTTGTAACTCTTGGAAAAAGAATTTTAAGAACTGAAACTGCCGCTATTTTTAGTGCAAGCGCAGTAATTAGCCAACTTGAAGGAAGAAGAGATTATGAAGGTTAGTTTAATTGCCTTAGGGTGCAAAGTTAACCAATATGAAAGTGAGTCAATCGCAAAAAAACTCAAAGATAATGGAGTTAGCGTTTCATTTAACCTTGAGCCAAGCGATGTTTTTGTTTTGTCAACTTGCGCCGTAACAAATGAGGCCGAAAGAAAATCGCGCGGATATATTGCAAAAATAAAAAAGATAAGCCCTAAAGCAAAGATTTATGTTTTAGGTTGTTCTAGCCAAAATAATCCGTCTAGTTTTGCCAAGTTTGAAGGCGTTTATGCTGTTTACGGAACGGGTAAAAAGATGGATATTGCTGACTTAATTTTAAAGAGTAAAAAGGGAAGCAATAATAAAATTGATATAAACTATGAAGATAATTTTACTCCGCTTCCTAGCCACACTCGCGCTTACATAAAAATTCAAGATGGTTGTAATAATTTCTGTTCTTATTGTTTAATTCCATACCTCAGGGGAAGAAGTCGAAGTCGAAATTTTGAAAGTGTTAAAGCCGAAATCGCTATGCACGCTAAAACGAGCAAAGAGGTAATCTTAACAGGAATTGATTTATCTAGTTATGGGCTTGATCTTTCGCCAAAAAGTTCACTTATTGAAGTTGCTAAAATCTTTAAAGAATTTCCTTGTTTAAGATTTAGGTTTTCAAGCCTTGAAGCGGGAATAATAACACCAGAGTTTTTAGAAATTTTAAAGGGTCTTGATAACTTCTGCCCACATTTTCATTTGAGCATGCAAAGCGGTTGTGATAAAACGCTTAAAGATATGAACAGGCATTACACAAGTGCCGAATTTTTAGAAAAAATTAAGTTAATTCGCAAATTTTTCCCAAATGCCGCAATAACAACTGACGTTATTGTTGGGTTCCCAACTGAAACTGAAGAAGATTTTGAAGCGTCTTACCAAACTTGTAAAAAAGCCAATTTTGCTTTTATTCACATTTTTCCTTATTCGAAGCGAAGTGGAACGGTTGCAACAAAATTTCCTAATCTTGCAACAAATGTTAAGGAAAGGGTTGGTAAGTTAACTAAATTACGTGATGAAATGGCAACAGCATTTGTTAAAAAGCTAAAAGGTAAAGCTTTTGGCCTTTTAGTTGAAGCAAAGTTAAGCGCTGATGGTGAGCCTTGCGGGCATACTGAAAATTTTATAAAATGTTATTTAAAAAAGGGAACAAAGGTTGTTCCTAATAATATTTATAAAGTTAAAATCATTGAGCCATATAAAGATGGTGCAATGGTTAGTTTGGAGGAAAAATAATGGACGATTGTATTTTTTGTAAAATTGTTAGCGGAGAAATTCCTTGCCATAAAATTTATGAAGATGAGTTTACGCTTGCCTTCTTAGATATTTCAGGCGATATATATGGCCACACGTTAGTTGTTCCTAAGTATCACGCCGATAATCTTTTAATGGCAAACGATGAAATGTTAGACCATATTTTAAAAACGGTAAGAAGAATTAGTAAACATTATGTTGATGATTGTGGCTTTACCGGCGTTAATATTATGAATAACACTGGCTTAAGCGCTGGGCAAACAATTATGCACCTTCATTTTCATATTATTCCAAGAAAAGAAAATGACAATGTTAAAGTTTATCCTGATAAGGTTGAGCACGATTTTGATTTCGCTGAAATTTGTAATTTTTTAAAAATTTAATTATCATTGGGCTTGACAAGTTGGTTTTTTAATGATAAGATAGTTCTAGTTTAAACAGGGGGGTGAAAATAATGAGCACGGTTGTTGTTGGTCAAAACGAAAACCTTGAAAGCGCAATTAAGAGATTTAAGCGCAAATGTCAAAAAGATGGCATCATTGGTGATATTCGTAAGAAAGAGTGTTACGTTTCCCCAAGTGTTAAGCGCAAAAAGAAATCTGAAGCTGCGCAAAAGAGAAATAGAAAAGGTTAAAAAAATCGGCGAAAGCCGATTTTTCTTATGCTAAAAGCTTAAGTTTTATCTTATTAAACCTGTCTGAAAGGTTTAAGATATATTTTTGTTGCGCGGAAGGTGAAAGGTTATCAAAAACAGAGTGGTCAATAAGTTCGCCAAGAGGGTTATAACAATCAGGGTTTTTGGTTAAAATTCTGTTAACCTTATTAAATAAGGGGTCATCTTCAACCTTAACGCGCGTTGCAATAATAGCATATCTTTGGCTCGTTAGCGCCATAACTTTATCTTCTTTATCTAATGTTTCGCCAACAGTTTTAAGGCGGTTTTTAGCCTTTTGTGCTAAAAGTTTTAAATTTGTGTTTCCCATTTTTTTGTTTCTCCTTGCCTTCATTATAAACTAAATATAGCCTAGCGAGAAGGCAAGACAAAACAAGACAAAATTACAACAATTCTCCTTTTTATTTGCAAAATAAACGGATATTTGATAAACTAAACGTATGAGCGAAATTTTAGACAATCTTAATAGCGAACAACGCGTTCCCGCTAGTGAAATTGATGGCGCGATTTTAGTTACTGCTGGCGCTGGAAGCGGTAAAACCAGAATGTTAACTCATAGAATTGCTCATCTTATTTGTGACCTTAATGTTGAGCCTTATAATATTTTAGCAATAACTTTTACTAATAAGGCCGCTAACGAAATGCGCGAAAGAATTGAAGCAATGACTCCTAAAACCGATGGAATGTGGGTTTCAACTTTTCACGCAATGTGTTCTAAAATTTTGAGAATGTATGCTGAAAAACTTGGCTACACTAAAAGTTTTTCAATTTATGGCGATAATGAAAGAGAACGCCTTATTAAAAGGCTGTTATCTGATAAAAACACAAACGTTACGCCTGAAACAATTGACTATCATATTTCAAACGCTAAAAATCATCTTTTAGGCCCTGATGAATATGCCGAGAGAATTGGTTATGAAAGAAATGCCGATTTAATTATTGGCATTTACAGGGAATATGAAAAAGAGATGAAGCGAAGCAATGCGCTTGATTTTGATGACTTATTATTTAAAACTTACCAACTTTTTGAAAAATATCCTGACGTTGCTGAAATCTTTCAATATAAATTTAAATATATTCACGTTGATGAATTCCAAGACACTAACGAAGCCCAATATAAACTAATTAAAATTCTAGCAAAAAAACACGGCAACGTTTTTGTTGTTGGCGATGAAGACCAATGCATTTATTCTTGGCGTGGGGCAGAGCCAACAAATGTTGTTGACTTTACTAAAGATTTTGCTGGTTGCAAGGTTTATAAACTTGAACAAAACTATCGCTCAACAAAGAAAATCCTTGAGCGCGCTAACACGCTAATAGCAAGAAACCAAAACAGGCTTGCTAAAAAATTATGGACTGAAAATGGTAGCGGCGCAACCGTTATTGAAGAAGTTAGTTATAATGACGTTGGCGAAGCTGAGTTTGTCGCCCAGACTATTCTTTCGCTTCAAAACGAAGGTTATAGGTTTAGCGATTTTGCAATTTTAATGAGAGTTAATGCCCTTTCAAGAATTCTAGAAGAAAAACTTATAACTTATGGAATTCCTTATAAAGTTTATGGTGGTTTTAAGTTCTTTGAAAGAAAGGAAATTAAAGACACTGTTGCTTACCTTAGGGTTATATCTAACCCTAATGATGATGACGCTTTTGTTAGAGTTCTTTCATTTCCTAAAAAGGGAATAGGTGACGTAACAATCGCTAGCATAAGAGAGATTGCGCAAAACGAAAACACTTCAATGTTTAATATTGCTATGACCGGCAAAAATTTAAGTGAACCAATTAAAAGAAAACTTGAGCCGGTAGTAAGGCTATTTAATGAACTAGCGAGCGAAAGAGAAAAGATGGGCCTTTACGATTTTGCAAGCCTTGTTATTGATAAAGTTAATATCAAAGGCGCGCTTTGTGATAAAGATGAAAAGAGCGAAGAAGACATAAACAAAGCCCTTAACGTTGATGACTTTTTGGTTAGCGTTAAACAATTTGATGACGCTAACTCGGGGGCGTCACTTGATGACTTCCTTGCAAGCATAACGCTTATGCGTGATATTGATGAAATGAGTGAAGCTAATAACTATGCTAGTCTTATGACAATTCACGCCGCAAAAGGCCTTGAATTTAAATGTGTTTTCATTGTTGGGCTAGTTGAAGGTTTGTTTCCGCTAAGAAGAGCGATTAATAGCGGAGACCCTAACGAACTTGAAGAAGAACGAAGGTTAATGTATGTTGCGATAACAAGGGCTAAAGAAAAACTTTATTTAACTCACCCAAAAACTAGGTTTAGTTTTGAAACAAAACAAAGCGAATATTGCATTCCTTCAAGGTTTATTAAAGAGAGTTCGCTTGATTATATTTCTGACCTTGAATCAAGTCCTGTTACAAGAAGCAAACTTGAAATGAACGAAATTAAAACTGCAACTTACGCTAGGGCAGCAACAAAAGTTAATATAATTAAAGGAAGCGAAACAACCAATTCTGCCGCCCAACCTAAAAATTATAATTTTAGTGACTTTAAAAAGGGAACAAGGGTTAGGCATAACCACTTTGGCGAAGGCGAAGTTATCCTTCCGGTAACAGATTTTACAAGTGGTTTTGTAACTATTAGATTTGATAGCGTTGGAATTAAAACACTATCTTTAAAATATGCAAATCTTGAAATAATCTCATAGGAGAAAAATATGACAAAACTAGAGGAAATGAAAAAACTTGTTGAAGAGGTTAACCATTATAGTTACGCTTATTATACTCTTGATAAGCCACTAATTAGCGATAATGAATGGGATAAACTTTATTTTAGGTTAGTTGCCCTTGAAAAAGAAACGGGCATTATTTTGCCAAACAGCCCAACAGTTAGGGTTGGTGGCGAACCTCTTAGCGAGTTTAATAAAGTTCCACATACGCATAAGATTTATTCACTAGATAAAGCCCAAAGTTTAGGCGAACTAAACGATTGGGAAGAAAGAAACCAAAAACTTTTTAGGTTTAAACCTGTTTATTCAGTTGAATATAAATATGACGGCTTAAATTTAAGCCTTCTTTATAAAAATGGTGAACTTGTTTTAGCCTCAACTCGTGGTAACGGCTTTGTTGGCGAAGACGTAACAAGTCAGGTTAAAACGGTTAGAACCGTTCCTTTAACTATCGGTTTTAAAGGCGAAGTTGAAGTTCAGGGCGAAGTTGTTATGAGAATTAGCGAACTTAACCGCTATAACCTTAGTTCAAGCGAACCTCTTAAAAATGCGAGAAACGCCGCTGCCGGAGCAATAAGAAACCTTGACCCAAAGGTTACCGCTAAACGAAATCTTGACTTTGTTGCTTATAACATTAACTTTATTGAAGGTAAGGCGCTTAAAACAATTGAAGAAATGCATAATTTCTTAATTGAAAATAAATTCTTTGTTGGCTCATTCTTTAAAATTGCTAACGGAATTGACGAAGTTAAAACAATAATCAGCGAGGTTAGTTTAACAAAAGATAACCTTGATATCTTAATTGACGGAATGGTTATTAAAGTTAATGATTATCACGTTAGAGATGAACTAGGAAACACTGAAAAATTTCCTCGTGCAAGCATAGCCTTTAAGTTTGAGGCTAACGAAGCCAGCACAATGCTAAACAGCGTTACTTGGCAGGTTGGGCGAACGGGCAAACTAACGCCGGTTGCGGAACTTGAGCCTGTTGAACTTGCTGGCGTTACAATTAAAAGAGCAACGCTTAATAACTATAACGATATCATTAGAAAGGGCGTTAAAATCAACTCACGTGTTTTCCTTAGAAGAAGCAATGAGGTTATCCCTGAAATATTAGCGCTTGCTGAAGAATTTAACGATAGCCAGCCTATAATTAAGCCAACTAGGTGTCCGGTTTGCGGAAGCGCTTTAACTGAAACTGAGGCTGACCTTTTCTGCCCAAATCATAATGGTTGCGCTAAGCAGATTATTGAAAGATTAACTCATTTTGTTAGCCGTGACGCAATGAATATTGACGGCCTAAGCAGAAAAACAATTGAGCAGTTAAACGCTAACTTTAATGTTAAGAATTTTAGTGATCTTTATAAACTAACAAGGGAGCAAGTTGCCTCTCTTGAAGGCTTTAAAGATAAGAAAATTGATAACTATTTTGAAAGTATTGAAAGAAGTAAAACGCCTGATTTATCTAACTTTATTTATGCGCTCGGAATTGATAATGTTGGCAAGAAAACAGCTAAACAACTTGCTTCAAGGTTTAAGTCAATTGAAAATTTAATGAAAGCAACAAAAATTGAGCTATCAAACCTTAATGATATTGGCGAATTAACTGCTGAATATATAACTCACTATTTCTTTGATGAAAACAACTTGTTTGAAATTGAAAGCTTAATGGAAGCAGGGGTTAGGGTTAAAAACAAAACAAATGCCCAAACAGAGTTAAAATTAGCCGGACTTAAGTTTGTTTTAACCGGAACGCTTCCAACGCTTAAAAGAAATGATGCTTCCAAAATTATTGAAGAAAATGGGGGCGAGGTTATGAGTTCTGTTAGCAAAAACACTGACTTAGTTTTAGCCGGAGCTGATGCCGGAAGCAAACTTGATAAAGCCATAGCGCTTGGCATAAAAATAATTAGCGAAGACGAATTTTTGAAAATGGTTTAAATTTAATTTTAAAAAATGCTTGCAATAGTTGTTGTTATTTGATATAATAACTCTGCATTAAGGAGATTTTGTTATGGCAATGATTGATCCACCAATTGAAGAAGTTTTTAAAATGGCAGGAAGCCGTTATGCTCTCTGCACGGTTGTAACAAAAAGGGCAAAAGAATTATTACTTGAGCGCCCAGAATTCTTTAAAGAAAACTTAAAAATTAAACCTATTGAGTTTGCTGCTAATGAATTCTATGATGGAAAGTTTACTCTAGTTAAAACATCTCGTGATTAAAATTAAAATCTAGCAATCGCTAGATTTTTTTATTTTAAATTAACTAAATTACTTTTTTATTTTTACTTTGTTTGTTATAATAAAACTATGAAATATGCAAGCGTTATAGTTGATATCGCGTCAAGCCAGGTTGATAAGGTTTTTGATTATATTATTCCTGACGATATTATGGTTAGCGAGGGCTTTAGAGTTCTCGTTCCTTTTGGTAACCGCTCAATTGAGGGAATTGTTATTAAGATTAGCGATCAAACTAGCGTTGTTTCTCATAAACTTAAAAGCATAATTAAGGCGATTGATGGGTTTAGCGTTATAACCGAGGGGCAGTTTAAAATTGCTGAGTTTTTAAAAGAAAAATATCATATCGGCCTTGCTGATAGTTTTAGGTTATTTCTTCCAAGCCAGATGCGAAGTGGAAAGGTTAAGGATTTAGTTGTAACTGAGTTGTCTTTAACAAATGAAGATGAAGCCAAGATTTATTTATCAAAACTTAAATCAAACGCAACTGCTATGCGAGGCATAATAGAGTTTTTATTAGAAAATGGAACGGCTAACCAAGCCCAAATTAACAAGAAATTCAGCGCTAGTGCAACAAATAAATTAGCCGAAGATAAAATAATCGTTAAAACCGAAAAAGTTGTTTTTAGAAGCCCATATAAAGAGTTAACTGACGAGAAGAAGCCTGACGTTGTTTTAACCCAAACGCAACAGGCTATTGTTGATAAAATAACCGAAACCCCAGCCAAATATTTAATTCATGGCGTAACCGGAAGCGGTAAAACCGAAGTTTATATGAATATTATTAAAAACGTCATTTCAGGGGGTAAAACGGCGATAATGCTCGTTCCTGAAATTTCCCTAACTCCTCAAGTTTTATTTAATTTTAGAAGCCGTTTTGGAGATAATGTTGCAATTCTTCATAGTGGCCTTAGCGCGGGTGAAAGGTTTGACGAGTGGAAGCGCATTTTGATGAAAAAGGCAAACATTGTTGTTGGAGCAAGGTCGGCAATTTTTGCGCCCCTTGAAAACGTTGGTGCTATCATAATTGATGAGGAACATGATAATAGTTATGTTAGCGAATCGCACCCAAGGTTTAACACAATTTCTGTTGCCGAGTTTATGAGTGAAAGTTTTGGCTGTTCGCTCGTTTTAGGAAGCGCAACGCCTTCGCTTGAATCTTACCATAAAGCAATAACCGGCGAATATCATCTTCTTGAAATGAAAGAAAGAGTTAATAAAAGGCCATTACCACCACTTAAAATTGTTGATATGGGCAAAGAAATAAGAGATGGCAATAATGGCATCTTTTCTCGTGAACTTGTTGACGCTCTTAAAAAGACGATTGAAAGCGGAAATCAAGCAATGATCTTCTTAAACAGAAGGGGTTATGCTTCGTTTTTAATGTGCAAAGAATGTGGGTGGGTTGCTAAATGTAGCGATTGTGATGTTAGCCTTGTTTATCACAGGGCTGAAAATGCCTTGAAATGTCATTACTGCGGAAACAGGTTTAAAGTTTTTGACGTTTGCCCAGTTTGCGGAAGCGCTAGTATTAAGCAGGGCGCCTTAGGAACGCAAAAAGTTTGTGAAGAACTTGCCAATTTATTTCCTGATGTTAAAGTTTTAAGAATGGATAATGACACAACCCAAACTAAAGATGCTCACCTTAAAATTTTAACCAAGTTTAAAAACGGCGAAGCCCAAATTTTAGTTGGAACTCAAATGATAGCAAAGGGTCACGATTTTCCGCAAGTAACGTTAGTTGGAATAATTGATGCTGACGTTAGCCTTCATCAATCAAGTTTTAGGGCAGTTGAAAAAACTTTTCAACTTATAACCCAGGTTGCGGGCAGGGCAGGAAGAGCCGATAAAACAGGCGAGATTATTCTTCAAACTTATGCTCCAAGGCATTATATTTATAAAATGGCGCAGGCTTATGACTATATGGCTTTTTATAAGAAAGAGTCTAACATAAGGGAAGTAACCTTGTTTCCGCCATTTGCAACAATTATGAGAATTTTGGTTAGTGGCGAAAATGAAAAAGACGTTGTTAACTTAACTAAAACTTATTATGAAAAAATGCAAGCCTTGCAAAAAGATAACTCTAAAGATTGGGTTTATCTTGGCGTTATGAAATCGCCAATTGGAAGAATCCAAAACAAATTTAGATATCAAATTTTGGTTAGAATAAAACCTAATATTGAAAAAACAGTTTTTGATTACGTTTATTCAATGCTTGATGAAAATAAGGCTAATAACGTAACAAGTTTTGTTGAAATTAACCCTTCAAACTTAAGTTAAAATATTGACAATTCAAACATTGTTTGAGATAATTAAATTAGTTATAAAGGAGCGAGAATATGCAAATTGATATTTCCTTAAAAAGTGTTAGTGAAAAAGATATTGTTGGCGGTAAACTTGTTATTCCTGAAGGGGTAACCTCTATTGATAAAAATGTTGGTTATGGCTTAAAAAATCTTGAAGAAGTTGTTATTCCTAAAAGTGTTAAAACAATTGAAGAAAATGCTTTTTCTAATTGCGCTAACCTTAAGAGCATAACTATTCCGCTTACTTGCAATTTAACCGGCCGAATTTGGTGGACTTTTAGAAGCCCAAACATTAAATATTTAAACGGCTATGTTATTAAATTAGATGGCTTTCAATTCTGTAATGCCTTTAACGTTATTAAATAGCACCAAGCAGAATTAGAGAGAAAATCAATTTTTATTGAAGCAGCATTAGATAGAATTGATGAAAGTGGCTTTGTTGCTCTTTCTCATGGAGAAACGAAAATTGTTTTAACAAATAAAGAGTCTTTTATTAATAGTTTAACTGGCGGGGATAATAATGTTAATGAAATTTTAAAGGCAACTTATCTTGATAAATTAAACAATAAAGAAGATTTAAGAGTTTATGATAATGACCCTGAAGAATATAGGGAATTTAAAGCAGAAAAATTAGAAGAAGAAATGGGCAAGTAATTGCTCATTTTTTTTGCGCAAATTTTTAAAAATAAATATTGACAATATACATGATGTATGGGATAATAAGTTATCAAAAAAAGGAGAAAATTTTATGGAATTAACGTTAACAAATGTAGATTGGGAAGACATTGTGGATGGGAAATTGGTTATCCCAGAGGGAGTGGTGAATATTGATAGTTATATTTGTTCATTGAATTGCGGTTCAGATGTTGAAGAACTTGTTTTGCCAAGCACCATTAAATTTATTGATGAATTTGCGTTTGATAATTTAGAAAATTTAAAAAGCATTATTTTTAATTTTAGTTTTGACGACCATAATGGCATAGAGTATTATTACCCTAATGTTTTTGCTCAAAATGCTAAAGTTACGCATATAAATGGCTATAATGTAGAAAGTGTTAATGTAGATTATAATGATTCTCATCCAGATTATATGGAGCTTATGAGAAAGATGTGGCATCATAAACAAAGAATTGAATTGAAAGAGAGTTTTCTTGATAGCGGCCTAGATGAAATTGCAACAAAAGGTTATGTTGAGATTCATAAAGATGGCTTTGTAAAAAGATTTACAAGCCCAGACGCTTTTATTGAACATATGGAATTAGGTGGAAATAACACGATAAATAGAATTTTGAAAGACACCTATTTAGAAAGGCTAGAAAAACATAGAGCCGAAAATAAATATAGAGCATATTTAGAGGAGCAAATGAGCAAATAACCTTGCTCATTTTTTTTTGCGCAAAATTATTTAAAAAAGCGATTATATTAAAACGCTTGAAAAATTTAACATTATGTGATAAAATCTTTGGTGGAGAAAATTATGGCAATACGAAACATAATTAAATACCCTGAAGATGAAGAAACTTTAAGAAAAGTTAGTAAACCTGTTACCATTTTTGATGACAGGCTTGTTTCGTTGCTTGAAGACTTGAAAGACACTATGCGTCACGCTAAGGGCGCAGGGCTAAGCGCTGTTCAAGTTGGGGTTTTAAAAAGAGTTTGCGTTGTCAACACTGGTTCTCGTCACCTTGAATTTATTAACCCGGTTATTGTTAAACAATGTGGCAAAAACAAGATTAAAGAAGAAGGTTGCCTTAGCATTCCTAATGTTTGGGAAGAGGTTATTAGGCCAAACAAGGTTGACGTTAAATTTCAAGATAGGTTTGGAAATGATTGTCAAGACACGTTTGTTGGCTATGAAGCAAAAGCCATTTGCCATGAATGTGACCACCTTGACGGAATTTTATTTATTGATAGGGTAAAAAATAAAAAATAAAATAGGGGAAAAATGAGAGTTGTTTTTTTAGGAAGTCCGGAGTTTAGTTTAAACTGCTTAAAACAAATTTTAGCGCACCACGAAGTTATCGCCGTTGTAACCCAACCTGATGCTCCTGCTGGGCGTGGGCAAAAACTAGTTAAGTGCCCAGTTGCTGAGTTTGCTATAAAAAACTCACTTAATCTTTATCAGTTTGAAAAAATTAGCCGTGACGGCGTTGATGTTTTAAAAAGCCTTAAGCCAGATATTATGGTAACTTGTGCTTATGGCCAAATTTTGAGCCAAGAAGTTATTGATATCGCAAAATATGGAATTGTTAACGTTCACGCATCATTGCTTCCAAAATATCGTGGGGCAAGCCCAATTCAAAGCGCAATAATTAATGGCGAAAAAGAAACGGGAATAACAATAATGAAAACCGAAGCCGGCCTCGACACTGGCGATATTATTTTATTTGAAAAAGTTGAAATTGGTGACGATGAAACATCAGGCGAATTAAGAGAAAGACTAAGCGAAGTCGGTGCAAGACTAATTGTTGTTGCGCTTGACCAAATTGCTAACGGAACGGCTGAGTTTACTAAGCAAAAACATACTGACGCAACAACAACTAAAAAGTTAAACAAAATTAATTGCACAATTAACTTTAACAGAACTAGCGAACAAATTAACAACTTGGTTCGTGGCGCTAATCCTGATCCAATCGCAAGGGCAACTATTAGTGGCGAAACTATCAAAATTTACAAAACAAGAGTTAGAGATGATTTAGCTAAAAATGCGCCAAACGGAACGGTTTTAGATTATTCAAGTGCTAAAGCCGGTTTGTTTATAAGCTGTGGGGTTGGCGTTATTGAAGTTTTAGAAATTCAATTCCCAGGCGGAAAAGTTATTTCAGGCGCTAACGCAATCGGCGGAAGAAAAATTTCAGTTGGCCAAAAGTTCGATGATTTTGGAGAACTTTTAATCTAATGAAGATTTTACAAGATTATTCAATTGATGAAATTAATGAGTGGCTCGCTTCTTTAGGTGAGCCTAAATTTCGTGCTAAACAAATTTTTGAATGGGCTCATCTTTATGTTAACCCTGACCAAATGACAAACCTAAGTAAAGAATTGCGCGAAAGAATAGCAAACGAGTTTATAACAAACCCAATAACAATTGCTAAAGAGTTTAAAAGCGCTGACGGAACGGTTAAGTTTCTTTATAAACTAACTGATGGCGAACTTATTGAAGGCGTTTTAATGAATTATAAATATGGCAACACGCTTTGCGTTTCAACTCAAGTTGGGTGCAGAATGGGTTGTTCTTTTTGTGCCTCAGGCCTTGAAGGGTTAACTAGAAATTTAACTGCCGGCGAAATATTAGGTCAGGTTTTATGCGTTAACAGTTATCTTGGCGGAACACTTGCTGATAGAAAAATAACAAACATTGTTTTAATGGGAAGCGGTGAGCCTCTTGATAACTATGACAACGTTGTTAAGTTCATAAGGCTTGTTAGCGCGCCAGAGGGAATTAATATCAGCCAGCGAAATATTAGCCTTTCAACCTGTGGGCTAGCCGATAAAATTAGAAAATTAACTGATGAAAACTTAACTATAACTTTAACATTAAGCCTTCACGCAACTGAAGACGAAACGCGTAAAAGATTAATGAGAGTTGCAAACGCTTATTCATTAAGCGAAGTTATGGATTCAATTAGGTATTATTATAACAAAACAAAGAGAAGGGTTGTTTTTGAATATATAATGCTCAAAGATAACACAACTCATGCTGATGCTTTAAGGCTTAAAGCGCTTCTTTCGGGGCTTAATGCTCACGTTAATTTAATTCCAGCAAACCTTGATAAAAATTCAACCCTTGAGGGAATAACAAAGGTTAAACAAACAAGGTTTTGGCAAGCGCTTCATGACGCAGGTGTTAGCGCAACAACAAGGCGAACGCTAGGAAGCGATATTGAAGGGGCGTGCGGTCAATTAAAAAGGCGCCACGCCAAAGAGGGCCTATGAAGATAGGGCAAGTTTTTAGTTGTAAAGAAGGCAGGTTTAACGTTAACGCTGATGGCGAATATTTCCTTTGCCTAGTTAGGGGAAAAGTTACTAAAACCATTGGCAAGGTTAAGGTTGGCGATTTTGTTAAGATTGACGAAAACAACTTAACAATTGAAGAAATTATACCTAGAAAAAACGATTTAATAAGGCCTAGTGTTGCAAACCTTGATAACCTTTTAATTTGCGTTTCAAGCCTTCCTGAGCCAGATTTTACGATAATAGATAATTTAATAATTATGGCCCAAAGGAATAACGTTACGCCAATTATTGTTGTAACAAAAGATGACTTAGGCCAAGATAAACTAACCAAAAGGCTTGAAGAAAACTATTCAGGGCTTAATATTAAGATTATAGTAACATCAGCAAAACAAGATAAAACCAATAACCTAATAAGCCTTTTAGAAGATAAAACATCAGCCTTTGCTGGAAGTTCGGGCGTTGGCAAAAGCAGTTTAATCAATTCGCTTATTAAAGCCAATATTAAAACAAGCGAACTTTCTGGAATTGGCAGGGGAAAAAACACAACAACATCGTCTCAAATTTATTTAATTAACAAAGCGCGTGTTTTAGATACTCCTGGCTTCTCAAGCCTAACTCATTTTGCTAAAACACCAGAGGAGTTTTTAGATCTTTATCCTGATATTGCTAAATTTAAAGTGGGGTGCAGATATAAAACTTGCAACCATTTAGATAAGTCGCCTGATGATTGCGCAGTAATAAGAGCGCTAGAAGAAAATGAAATTTGCCGCGAAAGATTTGACAGATTTATAAAAGGTTATAAACTATTAACAGGAAGAGCACAAAAATTTCATAAGATTCACAAACAAGAGGAGAAAAAATAATGTTTAAGATAACAAGGGTTTCACCTTCAATAATAGCAAGCAATTGGCAAGATAAAAACGAAGTAATTAAAACGCTTAAAGAACTTGAAAAGTCAGGTGCTCATATGGTTCACCTTGACGTTATGGACGGCGTTTTTGTTAAAAATAAAACCTTTGACTATAACTATATTGATTTTATTAAAAACAACACCAATCTTTTGCTTGATGTTCATTTGATGGTTGCTAATCCTGAAAACGTCATTGATGAATATATTAAGGCTGGGGCAGACATTTTAACCGTTCACTATGAGGCAACAAAAGATCTTCAAAAGGTTTTAGAGCGAATTAAAGCAAAGGGAATTTTAGCCGGCGTTGCAATTAAGCCAAAAACCTCAACAATGAAGTTAAAAGATATTCTTGCCTCTGGGCTTGTTGACGTTGTTGTTGTTATGGGCGTTGAGCCTGGCGCAAGCGGTCAAGCATTTATTCCAGGAAGCGCTGAAAAGGTTGCCGAAGTTAGAGAACTTGATAAAAACGTTTTCATTTCAATTGATGGCGGCGTTAACCTTAAAAATGCTAAAATATTAAAGAAATTTGGCGCTAACATTTTAGTTAGTGGCGCAACAATCTTTAATTCTAAAAATATGAAGAAAACGATAAAAGCCTTAAAGGGAAGAATTTTATTTAATTTGCATAACTCTGAAGAGTAACAAAAAATTGAGATAATTAATAAAATGCAACAAAGGAGATAGGTTATGACCATTGTTGCAGTTAAGGCACCCAAGTTTTTAAGGGGGGTTCTAAAGATTTTTAAGAAAAAAGAAAGTAGCCCAAGTTAGGCTACTTTTTTTAACAAAAAAAACACCCAAATGGGTGATAAAAAACTAATTATCTTTTTTTGAACCTTTCATACATTTAGTGCAAAGATAAGCCCTGCTAACTTTGCCATTTTCATCACTAACTTCAACTTTGTGAAGGTTAGCATTCATAACCCT
>JAILMD010000044.1 GCA_024692805.1 bacterium
AAAATTAATTTCATGTGCAAAGATTGTAACATTTTATTGCATTTTATATAATTATTTCTATTAGATTATACATTTTATCAACATATTTTTTAATTATTGCGTTTTTTTAATTGCGCAAAATAAATAAATCTAATTAATAAAGCAACCGCGCCAAGCGCTCCAATAGCGGGATAAAAATAACTAATAATATTTTTAAAACCTAAAAGTGAAACAATTATTGTAATATAAAATATTAAACTAGAACTTTCAAAATTTCGGCTGTTATTTCTATCTAGAACTTTCTTTAAAACAAAGGCTGATGACAAAAGTGTTGTCATTAACCCCATTAGTAATAAAACGCTAAATAATTTTAAAAAGGCACTTCCAATCAAGCTTGCCTCATTTAATAACGGCATATCACCAATTTGATTTGTTAATAAAACTAAATTAATTATCGTTATCAATGATGCTGATAAAACAAAAAATAAACTAATTGTTTTGTTCCCTTTTGGAATAAGTTTAGCAACCGGCAAGATTGTTAAACTATTCATTCCAGAATAAAGAATTGCAAAAAGTATAGCCAAGAAAATATTGTTGTTGCTTATTCCAGATAAAACCATCCTGCCATCACCAAATTTACTAATAAACATTATAAATACTAACACTATTGCAATAGGAACAAATATTATATTAATTCTTTTTAAACTATCTAACCCTCTTATAACAAGTGTATAACAAACTAATATAACAGCCCCAGCAACCATATTGCTAATGATATTATCAAACAACGTAGAACAAAGCGAATAAACTCCAGCAATCATCGAAACTAAAACAATAAAATTACATAAATAAAATAAAACTTTAATTAACTTCTCATTTACGTTAAAAAACCAATTTGTTTTTAACTCACAATTATTAAATTCACCTATTTTTATTTCAATAACCAAGTTCAGAACTATAATCCCAACACTTATCAAGCTTGTTATTATGGATATTGCTCCAAACCTACTAAAAAATGTTACAATTTCCCTTCCGCTAATAAACCCAACACCAACAAACGTTCCTATTAAAAGAAAAGCATAAGTTAAACTCTTTTTCATATCTAATTTTATTAGATAACAAGTTAACTTATGCGTTAAATTTAACACAAAAAATAGGCTTCCGCCTATCTTTTATTCTGCTTTAAAAACATATCTTCCACAGTTCTCACATTCAATAAAGCCGTGAGAATCAAAATCTTTAATTTTACCGGCAGGAATTTCCATTCTGCATCCCGCACAATGACCATTAGCAAGTGGAACAAATATTGGGAAAACCTTACCTTCAGCTTTTGACATATATTTAGCTAAAACTTCTGGCTTAACCTTTTTCTTTTGTTCGTTTAGTTCTGTGATAAGTTTTTCAATTTCAGGCTCAACACTAACTTTAACCTTTTCATATTCTTGTTTATAGTAAACAAGATTTGTTTTAGCCGTTCTAGCGTTTTTCATAAGATTTTCAAAATCATTATTAATCTTAATAAGCTTTTGTTGAAGCCCACTTAAATCTCTTTCAAGCCTTGAAATTTTTTCAATAACCAAATTCGTTAAATCTGCCGCTTCTTCATTTGTTTCATCAAGATTATTAACTTGATCATAAAGCTTATCATATTCTTTTTTAATGCTATCAATTTGCTTTTCAACAGCCCCAGCATTACCATCAAGATCAACAAGTTTATTTTGAACATCTTTTAAATAATTCTGCATTTCTGTTGCCTTTTTTCTGTTTTCATTTAAAAGCATTTTATCTTTTAACTTCCTGATTTGAGCATCAATTTCTTGATATTTTAGCAATTCTTTCATATTATTTTCTCCTTTAAAATACTGCTTTTTATTAAAATTTTATTACTTTTTACGATTTTTGCATTTAATTTTGCGTTTTTTATTGTCCTAAGAAATCTTTTAATTTTTTACTTCTTGATGGGTGTTTAAGTTTCTTTAAAGCCTTTGCTTCAATCTGCCTAATTCTTTCCCTTGTTACGTTAAATTCGCGCCCAACCTCTTCAAGCGTTCTTGGGTGGCCATCATCAATTCCATATCTAAGCATAATAACTTTCTGCTCTCTTGGGGTTAACGTGTTTAAAACGTCAAGCAATTGTTCTTTTAACATAAGAATTGTTGCACTATCGCTTGGGTTAGTTGCATTTTCATCTTGAAGGAATGTTCCAAGATTGCTGTCTTCTTCTTCGCCAACAGGAGAATCAAGTGAAACCGTGTCTTGGCTAATCTTTTGAATTTCGCGAACTTTTTCTTCACTAATTCCCATTTCTTTTGCAATCTCATCAGTTTGAGGCTCGCGCCCTAATTTTTGAACAAGTTGCTTAACAACCTTGCTAAGTTTGTTAATTGTTTCATACATATGAACAGGAATTCTTATAGTTCTTGCTTGGTCAGCAATCGCCCTTGTTATGCTTTGTTTGATCCACCAAGTTGCATAAGTTGAAAATCTATAACCTTTTGTGTAATCAAACTTTTCAACGGCTTTCATTAAACCAAAGTTGCCTTCTTGAATAAGGTCAAGAAAAAGCATTCCTCTTCCAACATATCTTTTAGCAATTGAAACAACAAGCCTAAGGTTTGCTTCACTTAATTGGTGTTTTGCATCTTCGTCACCCTCAGCCATTTTTTTGGCAATTTCGATTTCTTCTTCAGCGCTAAGAAGTGGAACCTTACCAATATCTTTTAAATACATTTTAACAGGGTCATCAACACTAACTTGGTTAGCAAGTTTTTCAAGTTCTTCATCATTTTCCATAAGTGTTGTTTCAACGAGTTCAATTCCTGCTTCGCTGATTTTTTGTAAGATCTCATCAATTTCTTCAGTATTTAACTTTGCAAAACGCTCTGAAACCTCTTCAATGGTTATAGTTCCTTTAACTTTTGCGTGCTCAATAACTTTATTAATTTCTTGCTCTAACTTATCTTTTTTGTTAATCATAAATCCACCTTTTTTAACTTGATTTTATTTAGCGTTTGCATAATTTCTTCCAAAACTTGTTTTCGCTCAGTGTTATCACTTAATTTTTCAAGTTTTGAATTTAATTCATCAAGATGCTTCTCAAGATAATTCTTATAAATAATCCAAAGCGAATCTTTAAAATATTTTTGATCGCTTTCTTCATTTCCAAGCGCATCAATATAGCTTATAACTTCGCTTAATTCTGATTCATAACCTTCGCCAATATATTCAGTAACCCTTCTAATCATTTGGCTAATTGAAGCAGACCCTCGCGCTAAACTAATTGCCTCACAAATTCTCGTTAACGTTTCATCAACAAAGATAAAACTTATATCTTTTTCAAAATAAGCAAACGGCTTTAAGTTTATCATTGCGCTTAAAACAAACTTTTCTGCTTTAATTATTGCTGAATCAATATTTTTAACAACTTCACGTTTCTCGTCATTATTCTCTTGCTCATTTTCACCTGATAAAGCAACTGAATCGCTAAGTTGTCTTTTTAAAAAGTCAATATTAGTGTTACTAACTTCGCTAACAAGGCTTAAATAAACCTCACGCTCAACCTCAGGAATACCCTTTAAAACTTCAATTGCTTCGTTAAGATATTTCGTTCTGCCTTCACGTGTTGTTAAATTATTGCTCTTTTTTAATAATTCAAACTTAAACTCTAAAAGCGGCAACGCTTCGCGAAGAAGTTTTACAAACTCATCTTTACCGCGTTTGTTAATAACGTCATCAGGGTCCATTCCTTCAGGAAGACTAACAACTTTAACATTTAAGCCTTCTTCCTTTAAAATTTCAAGCCCACGAATTGTTGCCTTTTGACCAGCAAAATCGCCATCATAACAAATTAAAACGTTATCAGTAAACCTCTTAATAAGTTTAGCTTGATCTTGAGTTAAGGCCGTTCCCATACTAGCAACAGCAGTATCAAAACCAGCTTTATGAAGGCTAACCGTGTCCATCTGGCCTTCAACAATAATCATATATTTAATTGAGTTAATGCCCTCAACCTGTTTTTTCTTTTTAATTAAGTTAATTCCAAAAAGTGTTTTACCCTTGCTAAATAGCATTGTTTCAGCAGTGTTAAGATACTTAGCAAAACCTTTTGGCTCTAAAATTCGCCCACAAAAGCCAACAACATTGCCATAAACGTCAACATTAGGAAAAACCAACCTTTCGGCAACAGCATCATAATATCTGCCGTTTTCACTACATTTTGAAACGCCGGCTTCAAAAATTTCTTCGTTAGAATAGCCTTTGCTCTTTAAGAAGTTTAACATTTCTTGATAATCAATTGAAGCGCCCATTCCAAATTTAACGGCAACTTCTTTAGGAACTTTTCTTACTTCAAAAAGATACTTCCACGCTGCTGGGCACTTACCTTCAAAAAGGTTATCGTTATAATGCTTTGCAGCAAGTTTTGTTATTTCTAACAAGCGCTCTTTCTTCTTTTTAAGTTCATCAATTTCATCTTTGCTTTTTGCGCTAAATTTAGGAACTTCAAGCCCTGCGCGCTCAGCAAGAAATGCTAGCGAATCCATATAATTAAGCGATTCAATTTCGCTTATAAATTTAATAACGTCTCCGCCTGCTTTACAACCAAAGCAATGATAAAACTGCCCCGTTTCATTAACGGCAAAAGAAGGCGTTTTCTCAGTATGAAATGGGCATCTTCCCCAATAAGTTTTACCTTTTTTCTCAAGAGGAACATACCTATTAATTACCTGAACGATATCGTTTTTGGCTTTAACTTCTTCAACAAACTTGTTAAAATCAGCTGTTTCCATTACTTCCTTTTATTTTTTAAAGTTGTGAATAATTACCCTAAAAAATACAT
>JAILMD010000004.1 GCA_024692805.1 bacterium
GTTTGATGCTGGAAATAATACTGATGCTAACTCATTTGTTAAAACAAAGAGTTATGATTATTCAAACTATTTCTTAAAAGAAAGCGAGAATATTAATTCAATAGCAGGTTACTATAGTTATAGTGTTAACCCAAAAAGTGCTGTTTATAATGAAAACTTGTTTAACCAAGGAAGCGACATAACTAAAAATGTTATCTTTAAGTCAGCGCCTCTTGCAAACTCTTATGGTATTACCGGGAGAGGGGCAATAGCTTATTCAGGGGGCGTTTATAGTTGTGATTTTAATTCAACCCAAAATGGCAACCCTGTAA
Source organism: bacterium (assembly GCA_024692805.1). Taxonomy (GTDB): domain Bacteria; phylum Bacillota; class Clostridia; order Christensenellales; family UBA1242; genus UMGS2070. The sequence continues at coordinate 312 of JAILMD010000004.1, forward strand.
CTTACACAATTCAAGTAAGTTTTGGGTCAAGCACTTACGCAGTTGTTAAAATTTTAAAGAATAATGCTGCTTTAAACAGAAACGATAATAGCTATGAAATTCAATCAGTTTTAAGCGTTTGCACAAACCTTGTTTATAATTCGGCTTCTTATACAAATCAACCAATTGACACAACTTTAACTAACGTAACCTATGCTATAAGCAGCACTCTTAGCATTAACGCTTTAAATGGGCTTATAAATGAGGGCGGAACAGTTGCAACTATTGGAACAAACACTGTTTCTAACAGCGATTATTCTTGCTATCAATTGTTAAATGGTTCAACTGAAGTTGGTGCTCTTTACATATATAATCAAACTAATAAGATAGTTATTATAAACTATCAAAATGTTGTGTTTAACGGAACCGGCGAGCTTTCAACAAGAAACTTAACTAATATTGCTGGTTACAATTCTGCGAAAAATGAAGCAGTTGTTATTTTCCAAAATCAATATTTTAAACTTAATTGTTATGCTTCAAATGATGCTCCTGATGTTTATTCTTATTATGTTCCAAAAACTTCACCAACCAGCCTTACAATTTTAAAACTTAAACTTGATTATTATGACGGTTATAGTTATTACGATGGCAGTGATAATATTAAAACGCTAAGTAAAGAAAATGCTGATGGAACTCCAGCTGATGCCGCTCCAGTTTATTCACAATATGTTAATGTTTTAGTTAATGATAGCGGGTCAACTATTAATGAAAGCACATTCTATAAACTTTATGATAAAAACGGAAATGTTAGTTACAGCGTTAACGTAACTCAATCTGGAAAAACATTTACAATTTATATTTATGAAAACGGTTCAGTTAGAGCGCAATTTACTGCTAAAAACACCGAAAAAAGTTTTAATAATTATGGCGATTTAAATGATATTATGAATAGCCTTAACACTGGCGCTGTTAATAATCACTGGACAACAACTGGTGTTAAAGTTGATTCTTTAAAGTTGCTTCCTTTACCAAAACTAACTGACACAACAAAGATCAAAGATTATTATAAACCTGCTAAAATTGTTACTAAGTTAGATAAATTAAGCAAAAGCCTTGTAACCTTTGACTTTAACGTGTTTAACCCAAGCGGTTCAAGATCAACCTTTGCGTTTAGGTTTAACTTAAAGTTATTTAGTGGGGCTAGTGCTAAACCTTATGACGTTAAAGTGTTTACTCTTAAAAACCAAGGCGCGTTCTCGCTTGACTATGGCTTTGATGGTAAAGATGCTATTGGATTAAGATATCTTTATATGCCTTCTGATATTAACGTTATTGTTTTAGTTTTAGGAACAATTGTTATATTTAACGTTTTAATGCAGAGCATGTGGGGCTTAATTAAACGTATTTATGATATCGTTATTCTCTTTATCGTTATGCCTGGCTTTGCAGCAACAATTCCTATTGATGACGGCGGAAGGTTTGCTAAATGGAAAGATAAGGTTATAAGCAGCGTGTTCTCAGCTTATGGCGTTTTGGTTGGCTTAAACTTATTCTTCGTTTTAGTTCCGGCGATTGATTCGGCAACCGGCAACTTGTTTGTTGCTTCTGACCTTCCTGAAACTGTTTCAAGAACTATTTTTGGAACAGCAGTTGGCGTTGCTTTCTTAAACAAACTTGTTTCATTATTATTCACGCTCGTTGCCTTAACCTTAATTAAAACGCTTCCAGGTTACTTCTCTAAACTTACTGGATTCGGTGATGCTTACTTTGATGGAAGTAAAACACTTAGCAAGGTTAAAGAAGTTCTTAAGGAAGGTGGCGACACTGTTAGCGGAAGAAACGCTAAAAACTTTATTGATAATAGCATTCTTGGTAAAGATAAAGATGGTAATCATCCGTTTACAAAAGGTATGCTTTCAAACTTTATTCCAGGAAGCGCATTAGTTGGCGGGGCAATTAATGACTTACGAAAGAAAGCGGCCGCTAAATATCCGCCTCCTGAAACAGACAAACAGAAAGAAGAAGAAAAACCACAAACAACAACAACTCAAAGTGACCCACTTGGCAACCCAGGCGAGAAACAAACAACAACTCAAACCACAAGCAGTGGAAGTGGATTTGGCGGAACTCAAAATAATGAGCCAATTGAAGTTAACGGAACTAATGATAAGAATGATTGGGTTGAAAAATCAACTGAAGGCTTGAAGGGAAAAGATTTATTCGAAGCTAATGTTCAAAACGCAATGGCAGACGTTGATAAAAACGGCGAGTTTAACGCAACACTTGAGCAAGTTAATAGCATGAAGGGAATGTTAGGTTCTGGCTTTACAGCGTTTGCTTCAAAAACTGGTGATAAAGATGAGAACGGCAATGATATTTGGTCGGTTAAAGTTGGCAAGATTGGCGCTGATGAAGCAAAATATAGCGAACAAGAAGCAAAAACTGGCGCAACAATGGAAGCCGCTGCTAATAAGATGGCTGCTTATGACACTCAAATTGCTGATCTTAAAGGCAAACAATCTGGCTTTGACACTAGCGAACAAATGGCAATAAAAGAAACTCAAGATGCTTATAACGCTCTTAGCGGAGCTATTGATATTAATAAATATGGTGAGTTCCAGAATTTAACTAGCGAAAATGAGCGTAAAACAAAAGCGCTTAGCGGAATTCAAGATAAGATTAGCGATCTTCATTCACAAAATGATGCAGCAAGAGCAAAACTTGATGAAGGAAGACAATTAGTTAAAAACCTTGAAGCCGCTTATATGCTTCAATCAGATAAGAATTCTGATGCTGCTAAGGGCATTTATAAACAATTGCAAGATGCTCGTGAAGGCGTTAGAACAACTGAAGCCGGAATTAACAATAGAAATGAAGACATTAAGAAATACTCTGATCAACGTGATAAGTGGAAAGATGAAATCAAGGCTAATAATGCTCAGATTGCTTCAATGTCAAATGGTAAGAGCGTTAGCGAGGTTAACACATTAGTTGAAAGATATTCTAATGCTAAGAATCATCAAAGGAATATTTCTGAAGCAAGCAGTGCTAACAAGGCTCAAATTGAAAAACTTGAAGCACAAAGAAAGGTTGCTGAAAATTCTTATAACAACTCTAAAAATAGCCAAGAAATTGCCCAACAAAAACGTGATGGAATTATCGGTTCTCGTTATGAAGAAGCAAGCAGAAAGGCAACAAGTCAATATGAAGCAGCAGTTAAACGTCAACAACATATTGATGGCGTAACTAAAGTTTTAGCTGACACAACCGGAAGGGTTAGCGAAGACAATAAACGTCAAGCAGCAAGAAAATATGTTAATGCTTATTACTCAGGTTTAAGTGATGCTGATAAGAATGCTAAGATTGATTCAATGATGAAGGGCGGAATTAAGGCTGAGCAACAAAGTGTTCATAATGACGTTGTAACAAAAGGCGCAATTGCTAATGGCGCACAACAACTTGCTAATAAACACCTTGGAACTCATACTGCTAACCCAATTGACTCAAACGGAAGAACTCAAAATCAAAGAACAGCCATTGAAACAAAAGCAAAAGCTGATGAAGCAGCACGTGTTGCAAGAGAAAACGCGCAGAAGGCTGCTAGAGATGCACAAGCAAAAATTGATAACACACCTCGAACAGTTAAAGAGTGGTTTAAAGATAAAACTTCGCGTGATGCTGGAAGCAGGCTTCAAAGATTAAGCGCAAAACGTGACAGGTTAATCGAAAAAGGCGCGATAGATCCTAATTCAGGGCGTGGTGCATTTAAGCTTAAACAAATAGAAAAGCAAATGGTTAAAACTGCTGCTAATGCAAGTAAAACAGGTCAAGACATTCACCACACCGCTAGCGGAAGAAGCGTTAGCCAAAGAGCAATAGAAACAACAAGAGGCCTTGCTAGAAGAGATATTGCAGCAGATGTTCAAAAAACATTAAAAGCACAAGGAACAAAACAACATAAAGTTGTTAATAAACAAACAGGTGAAGTTGTTAAAACTCGTGGTGGCGCGCCAGATATTGCTAAAAACTCAGTTATAGCTAAAAAGAATATTGCTCAAGACCTTGGAATTTCAACAGAAGAAATTCATGGCGAAAAAGTTAGAAAGGTAACTAGCCAAAAGAGTAATAAAGAAGTTAAACAAGTTCTTCAAAAAGACTTTGGAATGAGTAAGGAAGATTCCGAGAAGTTTGTTAAAGAACATAAAAAAGAGTTAAAAACAACAAGAGCGCAGAAGAGTTTTTCTGATTCGGATAGCGCAAGAGCTATAAGAATTCTTAGAGAAGAAGCGCCAGCCCCTAAAAAAGTAATTGATAAGGGAACAGGCCAAGCAACAACTTCAAGTAGCAGATCAAGTTCTAGTAGAGGCCAAACGCAATCTGGTAACGGATCTTCACAAGGGCAAAACAAAGGGCCTGGAAAAAATGACAAAGGTGAAGATAAAAACAAAAAAGGCTCAAATGGTGGAAATGACGGAGATGAAGGCGGAAGAAAACTAACGGGAGTTAAAGCTCAAAACTTTTGCCAATCTTGCGGAAAAAATCTAGCGGGCGTTGATTCAACGATTTGTCCTGAATGCGCTAGAAAAGAAAGAGGCGGTCATTAAAATTAATGGGAAATAACTTAGCCTAGGCCAAACCCCTAGGCTAAGTAAAAAAAATAGGAGAAAACAAATGGCAGATAATGTTAAATTAATTCCAAAGAAAACGAAGGTTCAAACGCAGTTTTATAAGAACCTAACATTAACCGATGCGATTATAGCATTCGTGTTTTTGCTTCTTGCTGCGCTCGTTTTGTTAAGCTCTTACACGCTTAAAATTAAGTTAATTTTAGGCGCAGTTGTTGGCTTTTCTTTCGTTATCTTATTCTTAAGAGTTGGGCCTGAAACGAGGGTTTACCAATCTTTAGGAGACTTCGCAAAATATCTTTTTGGAGTTAAAAAATTTAAAAAGATGAACGTTAACTCTCCAAAGAGCGTTAACTCATTAATGCCTTACGCCGCAATTGACGATGATGGCGTTATTGATTATAAGGAATATTACGCATCAGTTATTGAAATGTTCCCAGTTGAATTCTATATGATTGCGCCAAGCCGTCAGCAAGCCTATTGTTCAGCAATTGACCACGCAATTAAATCAATAGCGGCAGAGCAGGTTATTGAGCTTGTTAAAGTTTCAAGGCCAATGGTTCTTGATAACTATATTCAAAACGAGGAACAAAAGGCTAAAAACATTATTAACAACATTGATAATGGCTCAGCCAAAGAAAGCGAGGCAATTCCTAGAATTGAAATAATTGATGCGCGTGTTAATGCGCTTATAGCGAGCAACGTTGATAGCGCAAATAATATTATTAAAAACCACTATTATTTGGTTTTATTCTCTAATAACAGAAAATCGCTGAAAAGCACTATGAACATGATTATTAACACCATTGAAGGTGAAACAAGCGGTGTTTTAGCATGTAATTTATTAAATCAAAAGGAAGTTGCAGTTTTCCTTAAAAACACTTATACTAGCGAGTTTGATGAGCGTGAAGTTGAAAAACTTGATCCTAAAGAATATCTTGATTGGATTATGCCTGAAAAACTTGAGTTCGGAACGCTTAAACAAACAATTGACGACACTAACTACACAACTTATCTTTTAGCGGATTATCCAATAACCGTTCCTCTTGCTTGGGGTAGATCATTCTTTGGTATGGATGGAACAAAAGTTGTTGTTAAAATGAAACCCGTTCCTCAAATGGAAGCGGAAAGAAGGCTTGATAAATCTATTATGGAAATGGAAATTCAGGCTGCAAAAAGAGGTAAGGCTTCAACCGAACTTGAAAAATATACTCACCTTGAAACATTAAGAGAGTTGCTTGTTTCATTAAAACAAGGTAACGAAATGCTTTTTGATACTAACATCTTCATAACAGCAAAAGAAGACGTTAAAAAGGCCGTTAGAACCCAAATTTTGAGAAGTGGTTTTAGATATTCAGATATGTTTGGTAGGCAGCGTGAATGCTTTATTAACGGCAATATTTCAAAGCGTAACACGCTTAAAAAGTTTGAAAGGGGAATTAACTCGTCAACTCTTGGCGCAATGTTCCCATTTGTTAGTGATACCGTTCAAGACCCTAAGGGCTTCTTCTTAGGTTATAACTCAGAAGCCGTGTTTATTGACTTCTTTAAACGTGATAAAGAAAGAATTAACTCAAACATGGTTATTATCGGAAAATCTGGTTCTGGTAAGAGTTACGCAACAAAAGCAGTTTTAACTCACTTAGCCAGCGATAACACCAAAATCTTCGTTCTTGACCCAGAACGTGAATATGACAAACTTGCGAGAAACTTGCAAGGAAAGGTTGTTGATGTTGGTTCTGCTAAAGAAGGAAGAATTAACCCACTTCAAGTTATAACAGGGCTTGAAGATGAAGATAGCGAAGGCCAAAACGTAAGTCTTGCTAGCCACCTTCAATTCCTTGAGGCGTTCTTTAAAATGATCCTTGATGGTATTACTAAAGACGCGCTTGAATTACTTAATGAGTGTATTAAGGAATTATATGATAAATTTAATATAACTAACACTACTGATATAGCCGATATGACTCCTGAACAATTCCCAATAATGCAAGACCTTTATGACTATGTTAGTGAGCAATATGAAAACGCACGTGATGACTATATGAGAAACAACTTAAAGATAATTAAAACTTATCTTAACCGTTTTGCTTCTGGTGGTCGAAACAGCCTTCTTTGGAATGGTTATTCAACAATAACTGCCGAAGAAAACTTTATCGTGTTTAACTTCCAAACACTTCTTGCTAATAACAACAACGATATTGCAAACGCGCAAATGCTTTTGATCGTTCGTTGGCTTATGAACGAAATTATTAAAAACAAAGACTTTAACGATAAATATTATCCAGGAAATGGTAACCCTGACGCAAGAAGAATTATTGTTGTTATTGACGAAGCCCACGTCTTTATCGATCCTAGAAAAGACACGGCGCTTGACTTTATGTATCAGCTTGCAAAACGTATTCGTAAATATAACGGTATGCAAATAGTTATAACGCAAAACCTTAAAGACTTTACGGGAACGCCTGATATTGCAAGAAAGAGCCAAGCCATTATTAACGCAAGTCAATATAGCATGATCTTTGCGCTTGCTCCTCATGATATTAACGACCTTATTGCGCTTTACCAAAACGCTGGTCAAATAACTGAAAGCGAGCAAGATATTATTGTTAGTAACCCATTAGGTCACGCATTCTTTATGACAGGGCCTTATTCAAGAACAAGAATTGAAATTGTTGTTACTAAAAACG
>JAILMD010000007.1 GCA_024692805.1 bacterium
TAAATGTATTTTCTTTTTTAAAATTTTGTGTTAAAATGTAACGATTATCTATTTTATGGAGAAAAACAATGGAAACAAATAGTATTAGAAATATAGCAATTATCGCTCACGTTGACCATGGTAAAACAAGCCTTGTTAATGAACTTTTAAAACAAGGCGGTGTTTTTAGATCAAATCAAGAAGTTGCCGACAGGGTTATGGATTCAAATGCCCTTGAACGTGAACGTGGAATAACCATTCTTTCAAAGAATGCTTCTTTTATGTATAACGGAATTAAAATCAACGTTGTTGACACTCCAGGCCATGCTGACTTTGGCGGAGAAGTTGAAAGAATTCTTAAAATGGTTGATGGCGTTTTACTAGTTGTTGACGCTTATGAAGGAACAATGCCTCAAACTCGTTTTGTTTTAAGCAAGGCTCTTGAACTTAACCATAAAGTTATTGTTGTTATAAACAAAATCGATAGAAAAGACGCGCGAATTAGCGAAGTTGTTGATGAAGTTTTAGAGTTATTTATGGAACTTAACGCAACCGAAGAACAACTTGATAGCCCTTTTGTTTACGCTTCAGCAAGAATGGGGGTTGCTAGCCTTGACCCTAACTCTATGGGAACAGATATGAAGCCATTAATGGAAACAATTGTTAATTATATTCCAGCAGCAGGTGGCGAAACATATAAACCATTCAAAATGCTAGTTTCTTCTTGCGAACAAAATGACTATTTAGGTAAACTCGCAATCGGAAAAGTTAGCAGCGGTTCAGTTAAGGTTAATGACTCACTTTTTGTTAAAAACTATCACGATGACGCTAAAAAACAACAATTTAAAATTAGTAACATTTTTGCTTTTGAAGGGCTAAAAAGAGTTCCAATCGCCTGCGCAAATGTTGGAGATATCGTCTGCATTTCAGGAAGTGAAACTGTTGGAATTGGCGACACTTTAAGCGCCGAAGCCAACGCTGACCCTATCCCATTTGTTAAAATTAGCGAGCCAAGCGTTGAAATGGAATTTAGCGTTAATGACTCACCTTTTGCAGGAACCGAAGGCAAATATTGCACAAGTCGTCATTTAAGAGATAGGCTTATGAAAGAGGCCGTTAAAGATTTAAGCTTAAGGGTTTTAGAAACTGCTAATTCTGACACTTTTAAAGTTTTAGGTCGTGGTGAAATGCATATCTCAATTTTAATTGAAAATATGCGCCGTGATGGTTATGAATTTCAAGTTAGCATGCCTAAGGTTTTGTTTAAAGAAATTGATGGCCAGAAATGCGAACCCATTGATAGGCTTGTTATTGACGTCCCTGAAACATGTGTTGGAACGATCATTTCAGCAATGGGAGAAAGAAAAGGCGAACTCGTTAGCATGACTAACCATAGCCCACGAACAAAACTTGAATTTAATATTCCAAGTCGTGGCTTATTTGGCTATAAAAACGAGTTTTTAACTTCAACTAAAGGTGAAGGAGTTATGAGCAGTGTTTTCCTTCGTTATGAACCATATAAAGGAAATATTAATAATCGTAACTTTGGAACGCTTGTTGCTTATGAAAATGGCGAAGCCGTTATTTATGGCTTATTTAACAGCCAAGAACGTGGAAGGCTTTTAATAACCCCAGGAACAAAAGTTTATGGCGGAATGATTGTTGGAATTAACCCAAAACAAGAAGATATTGTTGTTAATGTTTGCAAAACTAAACACTTAACAAATATCCGCAGTTCAAGTTCTGACGAGGCTTTAAGGCTTGAGCCTGTTAAGCCATTAACCCTTGAAGAAAGCCTTGAATTTATTGATGAAGATGAACTATTAGAGGTTACCCCACTTTCATTAAGGTTACGTAAAAAAGTTCTTGACCACACAATCCGAGGTCGTATGGACTTTAGAAAAAAGAATTCATAAACTAAGAGCTCAAACGAGCTCTTTTTTGTTTAAATAACTTTTATTTGGTTAAAATGTTATTATGAAAAATAAGTTACTAACATTTTTAACCGCTCTTTTGTTAATCCCTTCTTTGTTTTTAGTTGGCTGCCGAAATGGTCAATCTTCTTCCCCGTTTATTTCTGTTGGTTTAGATTCAAGCGCAATAAACTCCCCTTCGCTTTCGGTTAGCGTTTCAAGTAGCCCATCAAAAATAAGTTTTAGCGAAAAACTTTCAAGCCTTAAAACAGTTTTTGGAACTGAAACTTATGACCTTTATAACGTCACAATTAGCGGAATTGCTATTTTAGATAATATAATTATTTCAGCAATCCCAACAAACGAAAACGGCGGAACAGTTAACGCTTCTCAAACAGACCAAATCGCTTATTATACTGATTATTTTTCTCTTAAATTTAAAACAACTTCTAATATTAAAACAATATCAATTGGCGAGCCTGATAACAGCGCAAGCATTAACAAAAACCGCCTGATTGATAATTATTATCTTTTAAATTTAAAGTGGTTAAAACTTTCTAAAAACAAAGAAACCGCAACCACTTTTGATTACGGCTATTCAAATTATATGCTAATTGAAACAAAAGATGCTAACAATCAAACGCTAGAAAAATTTATGCTTCACCTAACTTTTGATATAACGTTTATTTAAAAAAACAAGTGGCTTACCACTTGTTTTTTACTTTTTCAATAAATCCATAAGCATTTGTTATCGGAATAACTTCACCATTTTGAAGCGTTACGCTTCCATTAAACAATCCAAAAACTTGGTGCTGACAACTTCCTAAAATTATTAAATCAGTGTTAGCATACCTATCAATAAGCGGCGTAAATATGGCGTTAAACCTTCCGTCGCTTGAAGTAACTTCCATCGCACTGTTATAATCATCTTTGCCATTTTTAGTGTTAAAATTAACGTTAATATTTTCAAGTTTTGTTGCAATTCCGTCATAGAAAGCCATATTTTCAGTTGCAAATCTTGGGTCTCCAAAGCCATAACCAAGGTTAACCCCAAGCATATGCCCCTCAACTTCCATCATTAACGCGCCCCAAATCCAAGTGTTTTTATAAGTCCAAACGCCACGTCCCCAATCAAGAAGTCCGTATGCTTCGTCACCAAGATCTAAAACAACTTCTTCGCCAAGCATAACCTTTCCACTTGCTTTAAAACCAATAATTTTTCGGTTATAATAAAAGTGTTTAGGCTTCTCAAAAGGCGTTGCAATATTCATTGATTCTTTTGGCTCATCAGTTAAAGTTATTGAAACTGATAAATCTTTTTTATCTTTAAAATTTTTCCAGAAATATTTGATTTCCCTATTTTTAGTTTTTGGGTCTATTTTAAAACTTGCTTGAATTTTTTTATCTTCATAATTAACGTCGCCCTTTATTGAGCTTTCAGGCAAGTTCATTTTGCCATAAGTAAACCATTTAATTTTTGACTTGGTTTTTTGGGTTGCGTTTTCAAAATTAATTATTGAAGCGCTAAGCATTCCCATATAACCATTATCATCAACTGTTAGCGCAACAGCGCCTTTGTTGTTATAAATAAGATAATAATCCCACTCTTTAATGCGAGATTTTTTAGCATTTATATAGCGCCTTTGATATTTTAAGTAAGGTTGTTTAGCATATCCGGCTCTGATAAGATCGCCAGATTCATTTAACAAATCATCTTTTGAAATAATCTCACATTGCCAAAATTTTGCTTGTTTTGCCATAAGCCCTCCTAAATATCTTTTCTATCTTCAATCGCTCTTGATAGCGTTACTTCATCAGCATATTCAAGTTCACTGCCCATGCTAATTCCTTGGGCAATTCTTGAAACCTTAACGCCAAGTGGTTTTAATAGTTTTGCAATATAAAGTGCAGTTGCATCACCGGTTACATCTGGGTTAGTTGCCATAATAACTTCTTTGGTGTTATTCTTATTAACTCTATCAAGAAGTTCCCTAATTCTAATGTCATTAGGACCAATGCCAAGCATGGGGTTAATAGTTCCGTGTAAAACGTGATAAACGCCATTAAAACTGCGAGATTTCTCAATTGCTAAAACGTCTTTTGGTTCTTTAACAACACAAATAATTTCGCTATTTCTAGTTCTACAAATTGGGCAAGGTGAAGATTCAGTAAAGTTTCCACATTCTTCACACATTATAACCTTATCTTTAACATTTAGTATTGCGTCGGCAAAAGTTTTAGCACCTTCTTTAGAGAGTGAAACAATATAGTAAGCATATCTGCTTGCTGTTTTTTTACCAACTCCTGGAAGTTTTGAAAATTCATTTGCTAAAATATTAACGCTTTCAATCTCACTGCTTGCCAAATTACATTAACCCCCCAAGGTTACCAAATCTTCCCATTTTTTCATTTCTAAGTTCGTCTGCTTTTCTAAAAGCATCACCAAACGCAGCAACAACTAAATCTTCAAGCATTGCAACATCATCAGGGTCAACAACGTTAGGGTTTATTTTAACTGAAACAACATCTTTATTCCCCATAATTGTAACTTTAACCATATCCCCACCAGCTGAGCCAACTAACTCAGTTTGATTAATTTCTTCTTCGGCCTCCATTGCCTCTTGTTGCATCTTTTGCGCTTGTCTCATTAAGTTTTGCATTTGCATTGGGTTGCCACCAAATCCACCAAATTTAGCCATAAATATTCTCCTTTTTAACTATTTTAATTATAACAAAATAATAAAAGGTTGTCCATTAATTATGAACAACCTTACCACTTTTATAAACATATTATCTAACTAAAACAAGCTTAAACGTTAAACCCTTTTCAGTAAAGAATTTATCAAGATAGGTTTTATTCCTTCCTTCTTTAATCATTTCAATTGTAACTTCATCATCAAAAACAATTTCTGCAACCTTATCGTTAATCTCAATTGACTTAACTTGATCAAGCGCTGCAACAAGGCTAAAGGCACAATTCTTGCTTAAATAATCAATTAATTCTCCTAATATGCCACTTTTTGATTGATTTTTTGGTATTTCTGTAACTTTTTCAGCCGTTTTTACAACTTCTTTTACTTCGTTTTGCGGTTTTTGTATGTTTTCTGTTGTCACTTGCGTTAATTTTAAAACATTTTGCGCATTTTTCTCTAATTTTGCCACCCTATCATTCAAACTTTGACCAGAAAGCGTTTTGATTATTGCAGTTTCTAAAACAATTCTAGGGCTTATGCTATATCTTAGTTCAGCTTCAACTTCACTTAAATTATATATAGCTGAAAGAATTTTATCATACCTTTCACTTGTTGCCTGCTCTTTCATTTTCTTAAAAAAATCATTGCTAACAACAACATAGTTTTGTGCTTTTTCAGGAACTGTTAAGCAGAATAGTAAATCTCTAAAATATGAAACAAGGTCTTTACTTAAAACAAGTGGACTTTTCCCGCTTGAAAGCGCATCATCAAGGCTAGTTAAAGTTTTGCCCATATCTCCGCTTAAAATGTTTTCAGCAATATCAAATAAAACTTCCCTGCTTGCAACGCCTAAAACTTTAACAACTTCATCACTTTTAAGATTATCACCGCAAAAAGCAATACACCTATCTGCCGCGCTTAACATATCTCTAACAGAGCCTTCGCCAGCTCTAGCAATAAGGTTAAGTGAAAGTTCATCATAGGTTATTTTATTTTCATCACAAATTTTCTTTAATAAGGTTTTAAGTTCGTCAAGACTAACAAGATCAAAATCAAAACGCATACATCTTGAAAGAATTGTTTGAGGAAGTTTATGAACCTCGGTTGTTGCCAAAATGAAAACAACAAACTTTGGTGGCTCTTCAAGCGTTTTTAAAAGTGCGTTAAACGCGTTAACGCTAAGCATATGAACTTCGTCAATAATATAAACTTTATATTGCCCATTTATTGGCGGATATTTAACCTGCTCTTTAAGGTCTCTGATTTGATCAACGCCGTTATTGCTAGCAGCATCAATTTCAACAATATCAACATTTTCTCCGCTAAGTGCTTTGCAAACTTCACAACTTCCGCAAGCCGAACCGTTTTTAGGATTAGCGCAGTTTATTGCTCTTGCAAAAATTTTAGCAGTGCTAGTTTTACCCGTTCCCCTGCTTCCACAAAACAAATAAGCATGGCCAATTTTGCCAGATTTTATCTGGTTTTTAAGCGTTTGAACAATCTTATCTTGACCAATAACTTCATCAAAAACTTGTGGTCTATATTTTCTGTATAATGCTAAATACATCGCTTTCTCCTAAACCTTAATTTCTTTTGCTTTTTTCTTAATTCGTTGAATTGTGTTATCGATTTGCTTAACGTCTTTATCAAGTTTTGCTGCAATTTTTGACTGTGTTAAACCATCTAAATAAAGTTTTAACACCTCTTTTTCAAAGCCACTTAAATTCTTATTTAATTCGTTAAGCATTAAATCACTATCTTCACGATTTAAAACAATTTGCTCTGGGTTTTTAGCAAGTTCATTAGCAAGCTCTGCCCCATTATCAAAGTCCATTTCAAACTCATCATTGTTTTTATTCTTTTGAGTAAATGAAACATAATTATTAAGCGCCATATTCTTTTGATTGTTTGCCTTTTTAATTGCATCATAAATTTGCCTTTTGATGCAGAGCAACGCAAAGTTTTTAAATTCCTTGCTATTAAAACTTCCTCTTGATTTATCAAAACTTCTATAGGCTTCAAGCAGGCCAATCATTCCTTCCTGAAAAAGATCGTCTTGGTTTCCGCCCATCAAAAAATACTTCCTGCATATAGCACGAACTGTTTCTGAATAGGTTTCCAACAAGTTTTCTAATTCTTTTTCGTCCATTTCATCCTTATTTTACTTTATTTTGCAGTTTTTAGCCTTTTTTATTTTGTTTTACAACCTCATAAGCTAAAATTCCTGCACTAACACTAGCGTTAAGAGAGTTGATTTTCCCAAACATTGGAATACTAATTATTTCATCACTCTCTTTTTTTACAAGATCACTAACACCACTACCTTCATTACCTATAACAATGGCAACATTGCCTTTTAGGTTAACTTCGCTCATATCTTTTCCGTTCATATCAGCAGCATAAACCCAAACGCCATTTTCTTTTAGATATTTAATCGCAGAAGCAAGATTCGTTACTTTACAAACAGGAACAAATGCCGTTGCCCCAGCGCTTGTTCTAATAACGGTTTCATTAACAACCGCTGATCTGTTTTTAGGAATAATAACGGCTGTAACACCGGCGCAATCAGCAACTCTCAAAACACTTCCGAGATTATGAGGATCCATAACATTATCTAAAATGATAAAAAACAAATTCCCATTTTTATTTTTAGAAACAACATCTTCAAGGTCAGCATAAACAAACTCTGTTGCTAAAGCAATAACGCCTTGATGATGACCAGTTTGACTATTTTTATCTAAGTTTGTTTTAGGAACAAACTCAACTTTAATACCTTTTTCTCGCGCTTGATTTATAATTTCACGCAACTTAGCATCAGTTGTTTTATCTAAAACAGATATCTTTTCAATTGTTAAATTTGAATTTAACAATTCATTTACTGCATTTTTTCCTTCAATTTGCATAATTTTCTCCTAAAAAGACCCAATTTTGCCGTTTTGAAAGCTATTTAAAACAACTTCCAAAATTTTATCAATTCTTGCCTTTTCATCATTTAAATAAAGATAACCTAAAACCGCTTCAAAAGCCGTTGCATATCTATAATCAATAACAGAATAGTTTTTAGCGGTTGAATGAGTGTGAGTATTGCGCGCTCTTTTAGCAACGTCTTTTTCTTCACTTGTTAAAATTTCCTCAACAAGCCTAAAACTCTCAGCCTGCGCCTTTGCATTAACAATTTTATTAATTATTCTCGTTATTGCGTTTGGGTTTAAATCAGTAGTCATCGCAAAATGCTTTCTTAAAACCAAACTTTCAACAGCATCCCCAACAAGCGCATAAACAAGGCTTTGTTTATTTTTAACATTATCCATAGTTTGATTATACCACCATTTTAAAAGTTTATCAAGATAATTTAAAACCAACCATCATAATTGGCTTGCTAACAAAATAACATTTAATATGGCAAATTGTGTTAATAAGTATAAAAAGTTTTTTGGAGCATTTATTAGTTTTATTATCTGCATAGCAATTCTTTTTTCGGCTAGTTTATTTTTATCTTCAACTTCCGCTGAGGCCGTTTCAAGCGAAGAAGTTCCTAACATTGGTTACACTATCGTTGTTGACCCGGGCCACGGCGGGCTTGACCCAGGCTCTATTGGAAGGGTAACAAAGGTTAAAGAAGCCGAACTCAATTTAAAAATTTCTAATGAGCTAGTTAAACTTTTAAAACAAGTTGGAATTAGCGTTGTTTTAACGCGAACAAATGAAAATGGGCTATACGGACTTTATAGTTCTAATTATAAAAAACGCGATATGCAAAAAAGAAAAGAAATAATAATGTCAGTTAAACCTAATATGGTTGTTAGTGTTCACATGAATAGTTTTACTAACACGAAACTGCGTGGAGCCCAGGTTTTTTACGATAAAAACAGCGAAATAAGCAGGGCTCTTGCCCTTTCAATTCAAGACTTTTTTACCGCAGAACTTCCCGCAAGTGATAAAGGCGTTAGCATCGGTGACTACTTTATGTTAAAATGCACTGACGCGCCTTCTGTTATTTGTGAGTGTGGATTTTTATCTAATGCTGAAGATGAAAAATTGTTGCTTGATGAAAACTATCAGGTTAAAGTTGCTAGTTGCATTTATAAAGGAATAACAAAGTTTTTAAACATTAACGCAAAACAAATTGTTTAAAGGTTAATTTTCTTATACTCTTGCCTTAATTACTAAATTAGTATATAATAATAACAATATGGACAAAGAATTAATTGAACAAAATAAAACAACCTTTATAATGCTAGCTAAAGACGATATTAAACGTGAAGGAATTGATGCCCTTCTTGCTTGGCTTGAAAGTAGTGACTTTTTTACTGCCCCTGCCAGCACTAAATTTCACCTTTGCGAAGAAGGCGGGCTTTGCGCTCATTCGCTTAATGTTTATGAAAGAATGGTTAGGCTTTGTGATGCTGAATATGGCGAAGATGGTTATAACAAAGAAAGTATTGCAATAATTGCCCTTTTCCACGACCTTTGCAAAACTAACATTTATAAAACAGAAATGAGAAACGTTAAAGAAAATGGCGAATGGGTTCAAAAACCTTTTTACACTGTTGACGATTCCCTTCCTTATGGTCATGGCGAAAAAAGCGTTTATATGTTAAGTGGATTTATGAAATTAACTCGTGATGAAGCAATGGCAATTAACTGGCATATGGGCGGGCTTGATGCAAGAAGCCAAGGTGGAAGTTTTGACTATTCTAAAGCCTTTACAAAATATCCACTTGCATTACTCATTCATTTAGCAGATATGCAGGCAACTTTCATTGATGAAAACGTTGAAGAATAACAAAAAACGCAAAATTGGCTAAATTTTAACTAAAAATGGTGTAAATTTTAAAAATACGTGGGAGAAGTTATGGATTATAAGAAATTAGCAGATTTATTATTTCCAGAAGTTGATAAAGATTTTGATTATTACTTAAAAAAATATAAAAAGCGTAATCTTCCTGCTGGCGCTGAGGTAACAAGAATCGCCCCTAGCCCAACCGGATTTTTACACGTTGGAACAATTTACGGCGCGCTTGCCGATTATTTTACTGCTAAAAATTCTAATGGTGTTTTCTATATGCGCCTTGAAGACACAGATTCTAAGCGAGAAGTTGCTAATGCCGGCGAAATTGCCTATGATATGCTTTGTTATTATGACGTTTGCCCAATGGAAGGCTACCGCGGAAACAAGGCGCAAATTGGCGATTATGGCGATTATATTCAATCAAAAAGAATGGATATTTATAAAGCCTTTGCTAAACACTTGGTTTCTATCGGCAGGGCTTTCCCATGTTTTTGCACAAAGAGTGAAACAAAACAAGATATAATTGACAGACGAAACGAACAACTTGAAAATAGCGACGACATTGAAGAAAAAGACGTTTGCCGAAACCTTACCTACGAACAAATTGAAAATAACATTAAAGCAGGAAAACCTTTTGCTATAAGGTTGCTTAGCAAAGGCAACCCTGATAAAACCTTTGAATTTACTGATTTAATTAAAGGTAAAAGACAAATTAGAGAAAATAATAAGGATATAGTTTTGCTTAAAAGCAACGGAATTCCTCCTTATTCTCTTGCCCACCTTGTTGATGACACCCTTATGGGAACAACAATAGTTATAAGGGGCGAAGAATGGTATCCTTCTCTTGCTGCTCATCTTGAACTTTTTGACGCTTTTGGTTTACCAAGACTTAAATATGCTCACACTCCTGTTATTTGCAAAAATGATGAAAATGGAGGAAAGCGAAAACTAAGCAAGAGAAAAGATCCTGAGGCTGACGCAAGATATTTTATAACTCAAGGTTACCCAAAAACTAGCCTTATTGAATATTTAATCAACCTTCTAAATAGCGATTTCGAAATTTGGAGAGCTAATAATCCAACCTTACCTTACTCTGAATTTAATTTTAGTTTATCTAAAATTGGTTCAAATAACCCAATGTTTGACTTTAACAAATTAAATGATATTTCTAAAACAGTTATATCAAAAATGACAGCAAAAGAAGTTTATAACGGCGTTTTAACTTGGGCTAAAGAATTTGACAAAGAATTTGCTAAATTCCTTGAAGAAAATCGCAATTATTGCGAAAAAGTGTTTAATATTGACCGCGAAACGCCAAAACCAAGAAAAGATATTTATTGTTGGAGCATGGTTAAAGATTACTTTAACTATATGTTTGGTGGGGTTAAAGATAATGAACTCGAAAAGCAAGATGAAACTAATTATAAGGAATTTATTTTCACTTATGGCAAAAACTTTAAACTTCCTAAAACAAAAGAAGAATGGTTTAATGGCGTAAAAGAGGTTGCTTCAAGTCTAGGTTATGCAACTGATAACAAAGCCTATAAAGAAAATCCATCAGCCTTTAAAGGAAACGTTGCTAAGGCTTGTGAATTTATAAGGCTTGCGCTAACGGGAAGAAAAAATAGTCCTGACCTTTATGAAATTATGACTATTTTAGGAAACGACGAAATAAATAAACGTTTTAAAATTTAAAATAAACAATAAAAAAGATGCTCAAATTGAGCATCTTTTATTTTTATTCAGCAATGTCTTCAACAACTTCTTTCTCAGGTTGTTTTTCTTCATGGCTTGCTATTCCCTGTTCGCTAGGAATAACGTCTCTATATTTCTTAAGACCTGTTCCAGCAGGAATAAGCTTACCAATAATAACATTTTCTTTTAAGCCGATAAGTGGATCAATCTTTCCTTTAATAGCAGCATCAGTTAAAACTCTGATCGTTTCTTGGAATGATGCAGCAGAAAGGAATCCATCAGTTGCAAGAGCGGCTTTAGTTATTGAAAGAAGAACACGTTTAGCAGTTGCAGGTTCTCCGCCTTGGCTTAAAACTTTCTCGTTTTCTTCTTCATATTTGAAGATATCAACAAGATCGCCTGGAAGAAGATCAGTATCTCCGCTTTCCTCAATCTTAACTTTTCTAAGCATTTGACGAACAATAACTTCAATGTGTTTGTCGTTAACATCAACGCTATAAAGTTTGTAAACTTTCAAAACTTCGCGCATGATGTAATCTTGAACGCCCTTAATACCTTTAGTTTTAAGAATATCATGAGGGTTAAGTGGGCCTTCAGTAAACATTGTTCCTGGCTCAACCATATCACCAACTTTGATAATATATTTAGAACCATAAGGAATTGCATAACTAATTTCGTTGCCATCATTTGTTGTTACTTCAACAAGTTGTTTAGCCTCGTTAACGGTTTTAACTTTGCCGTAAACTTCACTAATAACAGCAACACCTTTTGGCTTCTTAGCTTCAAAGACTTCTTCAACACGAGGAAGACCTTGCGTAATATCTGCAGCTGAAGCAGTACCACCAGCTTGGAAGACTTTCATTGTTAACTGTGTTCCTGGTTCACCAATAGCCTGAGCAGCAATAATACCAACTGCTTCGCCAACTTGAACAGGATATCTACTTGCCATGTTACGTCCGTAACATTTAGCACAAACACCATGTTTTGACTTACAAGTAAACACAGTTCTAATTTCAACACTTTCAATTCCAGCAGCTTCAATAGCTTTTGCTTGGTTAAGTGTTATCATCTCATTAGCCTTAGCTAAAACTTCGCCAGTTTTTGGATCTTTAACATCATTAACTGGGAACCTACCATAAATTCTGTCTTTAAGGCTTTCAACAAGTCGGCCACTATCGTAAATTGCACTAACAGGAGCACCTTTTACTTTCTCGCCAAGAGTTGCAAAGCAGTCTTCATCATCAACAACAACTTCTTGAGCAACGTCAACAAGTCTTCTTGTTAAGTAACCAGCGTCTGCAGTTTTAAGAGCCTTATCAACCATACCTTTACGTCCACCACGAGTGGCGATAAAGTATTCAATAACGCTAAGACCTTTCTTAAAGCAAGATCTGATTGGAACTTCGATAATCTTACCAGAAGTTGAAACCATTATTCCTCTAAGTCCGGCTAACTGACACATATTACCAGCATTACCACGGGCTTGAGAGTCAACCATCATTTTAAGTGGGTTAGTTGGTTCAAACTCTGCCATAACTGCTTTTTCCATTTCGCTCATGGCGTTGTTCCAAGCATCTGTTAATTTTTCAGCTTTTTCGTAGTTAGTAATTAAACCACGTTTATATTGTTTTTCAACGAGTAATCCTGCTTGGTTTGCTTTTTCAATAATTTCTTCACGCTTAGGAGCGTTTTTAACGTCAAACAAGCAAGCGGTTATGCAGGCTTTTGTTGAATATTTGTAACCTAAATCTTTGATTCTATCAAGCATTTTGGCTGTTTCAGTTGAACCAAGATTATCATAACAAGCCTTGATTATTGCCTTGATTTGTTTTTTACCACAAGTGTAATCAACTTCAAGTTTTAACATATCTTCAGGAGTTTCTCTCTTGATAATTCCAAGGTTTTGAGGAATCTCGCGGTTGAAGATAATTCTTCCTACGGTTGTGTTAAGTCTTGTTACATACATTTTTCCGTCAATAACTTTCTTAACTCTAACAAAAATCTTTGATTGAAGTTCAATGTCACCATTGTTATAAGCAAGAATTGCTTCTTCAGGATCAGAGAAAATTTTGCCTTCGCCTTTTGCCCCTTCTTTAGCATAAGTTAAGTAATAGTTACCTAAAATCATATCTTGAGTTGGAACTGTTATTGGTTCGCCATCACTTGGCTTTAAGATGTTGTTTGATGCGAGCATCAAGAATCTTGCTTCGGCTTGCGCTTCAAGTGAAAGTGGAACGTGAACTGGCATTTGGTCACCATCAAAGTCGGCGTTAAATGCAGTACAGGTTAATGGGTGAAGTTTAATTGCCCTACCTTCAACTAAAACTGGTTCAAATGCTTGAATACCAAGTCTGTGAAGTGTTGGCGCACGGTTAAGAAGAACTGGATGATCTTTAATAACATCTTCAAGAACGTCCCAAACGATTGGTCTTGCACGTTCAACAATTCTCTTAGCGCTCTTAATGTTATGAGTTTGGTTAAGATCAACAAGTCTTTTCATAACAAATGGCTTAAATAATTCAAGAGCCATTTCTTTTGGAAGACCACATTGATAAATCTTAAGGCTTGGTCCAACAACGATAACGCTTCGTCCTGAATAGTCAACACGTTTTCCAAGAAGGTTTTGACGGAAACGTCCTTGTTTACCGCGAAGTAAACCAGAAAGTGATTTAAGCTCACGGTTTCCGGCTCCGCTAATTGCTTTTCCGCGCCTACCGTTATCAATAAGAGCATCAACTGCCTCTTGAAGCATACGCTTTTCGTTTCTGATAATAATATCAGGAGCGCCAAGTTCGATAAGCTTCTTTAAGCGGTTATTTCTGTTTATAACCCTTCTATAAAGATCGTTAAGGTCACTTGTTGCAAAACGTCCGCCATCAAGTGGAACCATTGGTCTAAGTTCTGGTGGAATAACAGGAACAACGTCAAGAATCATCCATTCAGGGCGTGCGCCACTTTGACGGAATGATTCCAAAACGCCAAGTCTTTTAGCAGATTTTAATCTCTTTTGACCTTTGCTGTTTTTAACGATTTCACGTTCTTTAAGCGTTTCAGCTTCAACGTCAATTTGCTTTAAAAGTTCTTTGATAACTTCAGCACCCATACCAGCCTTAAATGACTTAGGACCAAATTTATCAACAGCTTCTCTATATTCCCTATCGTTAATAACTTGTTTAAATTCAAAGTCAGTTTTTCCAGGGTCAGTTACGATAAATGATGTGAAATAAAGAACTTGTTCAAGTTGTTTAACAGGAAGTTCAAGCATTAAGCCAATTCTTGAAGGAACGCCCTTGAAATACCACATGTGAGAAACAGGGGTAACAAGTTCGATATGTCCCATTCTTTCACGACGAACTTTGCTGCTTGTTACTTCAACGCCACACTTATCGCAGATAACGCCTTTATAACGAACTCTCTTATATTTTCCGCAATGGCACTCCCAGTCTTTGGTTGGTCCAAAAATTCTTTCACAAAACAAACCATCTCTTTCTGGCTTTTGAGTTCTATAGTTAATGGTTTCTGGCTTTGTTACTTCACCATGGCTCCATTCACGGATTTTCTCAGGGCTAGCAAGCCCAATTTGCATAGAATCGAAGTTGTTTAATTCAAACATATTCTCTCCTTTAAAATTTTATATCTATTGTTTTTTATAAATCATCATCAAGGTCAAATAAAGAGTCAACGTCTTCTGTTACCACTTCACTTGCGCCCATAATGTCGTGTTCAAGGTCATCAGTTCCAAGGTAATCATCTTCAAGTTTAACATCAACTTCTTTTTGTGATTTCTTCCTTTCGGCTCTAAGATCAGTGTTGTCTTTAACTTCGTCAGGAAGCTCTTTCAAGATGATTTCTTGTTTATCTTCAGTTAAAACTTTAACATCAAGAGCTAAGCCTTGAAGTTCTTTATTTAAAACTTTAAATGATTCAGGAATTCCTGGTTCACTAATGTTTTCACCCTTAACGATTGATTCATAAGTTTTAACACGTCCAACAACGTCATCAGATTTAACAGTAAGCATTTCTTGTAAGCAGTTAGCAGCGCCATATGCTTCAAGAGCCCAAACTTCCATTTCACCAAATCTTTGTCCACCAAATTGTGCTTTACCGCCAAGTGGTTGTTGAGTAACAAGGCTGTATGGTCCAATAGAACGAGCATGCATCTTATCATCAACGAGGTGATGAAGTTTTAACATATACATATATCCAACTGTTGCCCTATTTTCAAAAGGCTCACCAGTTCTTCCGTCAAATAATTGAAGTTTACCATCAGCTGGGAACCCGTTATCAACAAGAAGTTTTTGGATTTGGTCTTCCTTAGCACCATCGAAAACTGGTGTTGCAACTTTCCAACCCATCGCCTTGCAAGCAAGTGAAAGGTGAACTTCAAGAAGCTGACCAATGTTCATACGGCTAGGAACGCCTAGTGGGTTAAGTAAGATTTGAATTGGTGTTCCATCAGGAAGGAATGGCATATCTGCCTTTGGTAATATTCTTGAAACAACGCCCTTGTTTCCGTGACGTCCGCTCATCTTATCACCAACGCTCATCTTACGTTTTTGAGCGATATAAACTCTAACGAGTTTGCTAACTCCGGTTGGAAGTTCGTCTTTGTTTTCACGAGTAAACACTTTAACGTCAACAACAACGCCGCCTTCACCATGTTGAACACGAAGGCTTGTGTCTCTAACTTCCCTAGCCTTTTCGCCAAAGATGGCTCTAAGCAATCTTTCTTCTGGTGTTAATTCAGTTTCACCTTTAGGAGTAACCTTACCAACAAGAATATCTCCTGGAACAACCTCAGCACCAACCATAACAATACCATCTTCATCAAGGTTGGCAAGAGCATCTTCACCAACATTTGGAATATCTCTTGTTATTTCTTCTGGGCCAAGTTTTGTATCACGAGCATCTTGCTCATATTCTTCAATATGAATACTTGTTAAAACGTCATTTTGAACAAGTTCATCACTTATAAGAATAGCGTCTTCGAAGTTATATCCTTCCCAAGGCATAAATGCAATTAGGATATTTTTACCAATTGAAAGCTCACCATTATTTGTTGAAGGGCCATCAGCTAAAACGTCACCAGCCTTAACTTTATCGCCTGAGCTAACGATTGGTTTTTGAATCATGCAAGTTCCGTTGTTAGAACGAACAAACTTAGTTAAAGTATAAGTTTCTTCGCTTCCATCAGCTAAGCCAACAACAATTTTATCAGCACTTGCATATTTAACAATTCCGTCATTTTTAGCAACAACCATAACGCCACTATCAACAGCAATTCTATGTTCAGTTCCTGTTGCAATAATAGGTGCCTCTGTTTTAAGAAGAGGAACGGCCTGACGTTGTTGGTTTGATGCCATCATGGCACGGGTTGCGTCATCGTTTTCAATAAATGGAACGAGCGTTGTTGCAATACTGATTAGCTCTTTAGGGCTAACATCAATAAAGTCAATTTGATCTCTTGGAAGCTCGATAATTTCACCTTTCTTACGGCAAATAATTCTTTCGTTTGCAAGAGTTCCATCAGCTTTTAATGGTTCGTTTGCTTGAGCAATGACATATTTTTCTTCAAGGTCAGCGCTCATGTAAACAACTTCTTTAGTAACCTTTCCGGTTGCCTTATCAATTTTTCTATAAGGTGCTTCAAGGAAACCATATTTGTTAAGTTTAGCGTAAGTTGCAAGTGAGTTAATCAAACCAATGTTTTGACCTTCTGGAGTTTCGTTAGGGCAAAGACGACCATAGTGAGTGTAATGAACGTCACGAACTTCAAAGCCTGCTCTTTCCCTAGTAAGTGCTCCTGGGCCTAAGCTTGAAACCCTTCTCTTATGAGTTAAACTTGCGATTGGGTTTGTTTGTTCCATAAATTGGCTCATTTGGCTAGAGCCAAAGAATTCTCTAATTGTTGAAGAAATGCTTCTAACATTAATAAGTGAGCTTGGGCTAACTTCGTTAACGTTTTGAACTTGCATTCTTTCAGTTATAACTCTTTCAAGTTTTGCCATTCCGGTAAAGAATTGGTTAGTTAAAAGTTCACCAACTGCTTTAACACGACGATTAGCGAGGTGATCAACGTCATCAAGTTCGGCTAACCCTTCCCCAACACTAAGATGATAGTTATAAGTTGATATAACATCATCTAAAAGAAGATGACGGCCAACAATTTCATCTCTTTGCTCTCTTAAAACTTGTTTTCTTTGCTCATTGTTTTTGCAACCAGCAGTTAATTCAAGATAAGTTGGAAGATGAATAAATCTATCAATATTAAATTCATCAGGGTTAAATCCGGTATAGGCTTTTAACTCAACCATATTGTTACCAATAATAGTAAATGGCCCGTTTTTACCAACAACTGTTACCCTATTAACGCCAGCGTTTTGAATTTTAAGTGCATCTTCCTCACTTAAAACTTCGCCTGCGCTAGCCAAAACTTTCTTATTTAAAACAACATCCTCAGCAAGTGTTCTATTAGCAATTCTGTTAGCAAGAGAAAGTTTTTGGTTATATTTATACCTACCAACCATGCTAACGTCATATCTACGAGTTGAATAGAACATTTTTTCAAGGTTACGTTTAATTGCTTTTAAGTTTAAAACTTCGCCTGGGCGTAATCTCTTTGAAATTTCAACAAGCGCTTCTTCTTCAGTTTTAGTAACATCTTTTTCAAGAGTTTTTAAAACGCTTGGGTGGTTACCTAAAACGGCGATAATATCTTCATCGCTTGATAAACCTAAACCACGAAGAAGGATTGAAGCAACCATCTTCCTGCTTCTGTCAACGTGAACATAAATAACGCCACTTGAATCTTCTTCAAGGTCAATCCAAGCACCACGTGCTGGCATAATGCTTGTTTCAGTAACAAAATTTCCTGCTTTGTTAACCCCTTGTTTACAATAAACACCAGGCGCTCTAACAAGTTGGCTAACAACTGCCCTTTCAGCACCATTGATGATGAAAGAACCATTTTCAGTCATAAGAGGAATATCACCAAAGAAAACTTCTTGGTCAACAACTTCGCCTGTTTCTTTATAAACCAAACGAATTTTAACCTTCAAAGGAAGGCTATAAGTTGCATCTCTTGTTTTGCATTCAGCTTCAGTATATTTAGGAGTTCCCTCAATTGAGTGATCAAGGAAATAAAGCTCAACCCTGCAATCACGATCAGGGTCTTTAACATCTCTGTTTAAGTTTTCAGTATCAATAATAGGAGAGAAATCACGCAAAACATTTCTTATCCCATTGGTTAAAAAGTCTTCATAGCTTTTTCTTTGAACGTCCATAAGATAAGGAAAGTCAACAACTTCGTCAATTGAGCCAAATTTATAGCGTTCAGTTTTGCCATATTTAACTTTTTTAACATCAAGATTTTTTAAACTCATTAAAATTCTCCTTTAAAAAAGATATAGCGCATAGCAAATTTTTTGTTTATTAAACAATTAAAAATGCAAATGCGCTTTCATCTCCTTATTTACTTAAAAATTTTAATAACTTACCGAAGAAAGAGAAAACGCTTATTTTTTCTAGCAAAAGTAAGCATTTATCTTTCCAAAAACGGATAATAAGTCATCATAAGCACTAACTA
>JAILMD010000011.1 GCA_024692805.1 bacterium
ACAAAACATTGTTAAAAATGTTAATAACTAATAAAAAATAAATAATGGTTAAAACTATAAATATGAAGCAGTTTATTAGCGTTTTAGTTTTAATGGATAGTTCTGGGAAGTTAATTCCCAAGCAGATTATTTGGGAAGATAAGGCTTATGTTATTGATAAGGTTATTGACGTTAAAAGGGCGGCAAGCCTTAAGGCTGGCGGAATTGGCGTTAGGTTTAGGGTTATAATTGGTGGGCAAATAAGAGATTTATTTTTAGATGATTATAGATGGTTTATGGAAAAATAAAAGTGCAAAATTATAATCAAAAAGTGTAAAAAGCAACAAAAAATGCGCAAAAATAAATTAAAATGTGCGCAAAAGAATAAAAAACTGCGTTAAACGCATATTAAAAGTATGAAAAAGATATTTAGTTTATTTATTGGTTTTTGCTTGGTTTTTGTGGTTTTTTGCGCAATACCAAGGCGCGAAGTTGCTTATGCTGAAAGTAATGAAAAGCTTTTAGCAGTAATTATCGATGATTTTGGCGGTTATGAACGTGGTGGTGTTGATGAAATGCTTAATTTACCTATTCCGCTAACGTGCGCTGTTATGCCATTTGTTGAAAATACGCGCTCTGATGCTGAGCGAGCAGTAAAATCTGGCAAAGAGGTTATTTTGCATATGCCGATGGAATCACATGTTAACCTGCCTTTAAGTTGGTATGGCCCAACATTTATTAGAAATTATGATAGCGAAAGCGTTGCCTGTGAAAAAATTGACAGGTGCTTAGCGGAAATTCCGCAAGCTGTTGGCGCAAACATTCATATTGGATCTGGCGTTTCTCAGAATAAAAACCTTATGACAGCAATAATCAACCACCTTAATAGAAAGGGAATGTTTTTTTGCGACAGCAAAACAATAAACAATTCGGCTTGCGAGGGTGCTGCGATTGAATGTAACACTCCTTATATCTCTCGTGACGTCTTTTTAGAGCCTCACGGCGATAAAAGCTATGCTAGCGCCTGCAAATATTTAATTAAGGCTGGCGAGATTGCTTCAGAGAAAGGTTATGCCATTGCTATTGGCCATGTTGGAAGGGAAGGTGGCGCTGATACGGCGCGCGCAATTTTAGATAGTTTGCCTAGGCTTAAAGAAATGGGAATTAAAATTGTTCCGCTTTCTGAGATTGCTGCTTTATTACGAAAAAATATAGTTTAAATGTAAAAATATTTTAAAATTATTAACATTTTTACATTTTAATTGTTAATAACTGCAGTTTTAAAACCCATATAAAAAGGTTGACAAAATCTAGGAAAGTGATATACTAATTTGCGAAAAGTTTGCAAATTAGGAGAAAGACATGAGTTACTCAACAAAGCAAAGAGAGGAATTGATTTCTTTTTTAGAGAAACACGCCGACGAGCCACTTTCAGTTAAGCAAATTACCGAAGGGCTTAAAGAAAAAGATATTAGCATTAGCGCAGTTTATCGAAATATTAGTCGCCTTGAAAAAGAGGGGGCAGTTGCGCGCATTGCTAAACTTGGAACAAATGAAGATTTATTTAAATATACGCTTTCAAAAAAGTGTGCTAATTCAATTCACCTAACTTGCACAGAATGTGGCAAAACTTATCATCTTGAAAATAATGAAACAAAAAAGATGGAGCAAAATCTTCAAACAAACAACGGATTTTATATTAACAAAACAAAAACGGTTATTTACGGCGTTTGCAAAAAGTGCAATGGAATTAAATAGAAAGTAAAACAAAAGAGCCTTAACGGCTCTTTTTTGTTGGTTTTTTATAATCCGCAGACTAGTAAAACATAGCCGGTTAGAAGGGCGATTAATGAAACAAGGCCAATAATTGTTAAGTTTTCCTTTATGTTTTTATTTTGTTTAAACAAAACGAGATAGGCGATTCCTGCGTTAACAATAAGACCTGCGATTGCTGCTGAGAAAGTTAGGCCACCAATTAAAAGCAGGTTGGTTAAAATAACGCTGCTAGCACAGTTAGGAATTAGTCCAATTAAAACAGCAAATAGCGGAGCAAAATATTTAGCGCTTGTTAAGAAATTAGTTATTGGTTCTTCGCCAACATAATAAATAAGCGCGCTAAAAATTAGGTTAACAATTAAGATATAGAAAAAGATTTTAAGAGTGTGAATAAGTGGGTGTAATAAATATTGTTTTGCTGGGTGAATTTTATCTTCTTCAAGATTATGCCCACAGCAACCTTTGATATGGTCTTCATCTTCGTGGCTATGGTCTTCTTCACTATGATTTTCTGAAGGTTGGAAGGCTAACTTTTGGGCGTTTTGCTTTCTAAATATTAAGTCAATAACTAGGCCAAAAACAAGGCCAACAACAAACTTTGTTCCAATTAATTCTAATATTGTTAACCAAACGTAAGGCTTTCCAATTTCACTGAAAAGGATAGGCAAGGCTTCATCGCTTGTTGCGATAAAAATAGCAATAAGCGTTCCTATTGTTATTTTCTTTTTACTAAAAAGGTCAGACGCAACAACGCTAAACCCACATTGCGGAATCATGCCAAAACTAGCGCCAATAACGGCGCCCCATTTTCCTTTATATGTTTGACCAGACTTAGCCTTTTTGCTCATTAAAACTTCGGCTAACTCAATAACGATATACGCTATAAAAAGAAAGGGAAGAAGCTTTAATGAATCAAGTAATGCATCAATTAACCAATCCATAATAATCCTTTGTTTATTATATTAACTTGCAAAACAATTTGCAAACGATTCGCAAATTATATTATCACAAAAGAATAGGGTTGTCAATAGAAAAAGAAAATAAGATGCTATTTTTAATTTGTTAAAACTATAAATTTTTGATATAATAAAAATAGGAGATTGTTATGAAATCAAAAGTTTATTTTACAAAAGAAATAACGCCAGAGAGTTTAATTAAAATCTTTGAGGCGTTAAACAGAGATCTTAATGGAAAAGTTGCTGTTAAAATTTCAACAGGCGAGCCAGGGGGGCATAACTTTTTAAACCCTAAATTAATTGCTCCGCTTGTTAATAAACTAAATGGAACAATTGTTGAATGTTTAACTGCTTATGGCGGCAAAAGGTCAAACCCAAAAGACCATTGGCAAACAATTCATGATCACGGGTTTTATGATATTGCGCCTTGCATGATTATGGATGAATTTGGCGACATGGAAATTCCAATTGAAAATGGAAAACATCTTAAGGGTAAAAATATTGTTGGAAAGGGATTAAATGAATTTGATTCAATGTTAATGCTTTCTCATTTTAAAGGGCATCAAATGGGAGGTTTCGGTGGCGCGCTTAAAAACATGAGCATAGGTGTTGCTTCAAGTAGGGGAAAGGCTTGGATTCATTCAGTTGGAAGAACTGATAGTCCGGCTGAGTGTTGGAATTATATTGAAGATCAAGATGGCTTCCTTGAGAGTATGGCAGAAGCATGCAGGGGAGTTGTTAGTTATTTAAAGCCTGAGAATTTAGCATATATTAATGTTGCAAATAATCTTTCAATTGATTGTGATTGTGATTCAAACCCTCATAAACCTGAAATGGCAGACATTGGAATTTTTGCTTCACTTGATCCGGTTGCATTAGATAAATGTTGTTATGATGCAATTATTAATTCGCCAGATCCAGGTAAGGCAAGTTTAATTAAGAGAATGGAAGAAAAGCATGCTATTTTAACTGTTTTAGAGGCAGAAAGACTTGGACTTGGTTCAACTGATTATGAGATAATAAATATTTAAAAATTTGCATGAAAAAACCTGCTTATTAGCAGGTTTTATTTTTTACATATCTTTTAAAATATCTGCTCTTTTTGCATCATATTCGGCATCAGTTATTAAGCCATTTTCATGCATAACCTTAAGGTTTTCAAGCCTTTCAGCAGCGCTTTTTGGTTGTTTTGGCGCTTCTTGTTTTGCCTCTTCTTGTTCTTCATTTTCAGTAAGAGCATTTTCAGTTGTTTCACTAACGCCATTAACAACTCTCTTTGTTTTTCTTGTTTCTATTGATTTCATAATACCACTTGAAACAGCAGAGTAAACAAATGATAGAATTAAGAATGTTATCATATAGCGGTTACCTAAAACACCGATTGCATCGCTAACATAAACAGTTTCATTTGTTACAACAAGGCTGAATAGTAAGATGCAGAGATAAACATCAATAAATATGTAACTTAAATAGGTTACAATTTGGAAAGGAATAAATGTTGTTTTATATTTTAAAATAACGTTAGCAATTGTTGAAGAAACAATTAATTGTGCAGAAATAACAATTGTTGCTTTAATTAAATTAAATACAAAAACTAAAGCACCTATTGATTCAGATTGAGTTTTAAATAATATAACAACAGTCCAAACGCTAACAAACCATAAAAGAATACAAACACCAATTAATGAAATAAAGACGATGGACATCTTTTTTAGTTCGCCTTTTTCAATTCTCCTAACCCAAGGAAGAATTGTTATAATTCCAAGGCTTGCTGTTATAACGCTAACAATTAAACCAACGAGAATTGCGTCAAGATGGAAAAATCCGGTTATTGCAAAAACAAGTAAGCCAAAAGCGGCGAACACGCCAGTTATTGCGCAAGCAGATAGTATTTTATAGGCTTTACCACCAGCCCTAATATTATCGGCAAATTCATTTAACCTACGTCTTCTATCAAGCTCTTGCTCGAGCCTCATTTGAGTTCTATAGTTCATAAATAATCCCCTTTATATAAATTATTAATTTAATAATAGCACATCAAAGTTTTTAATGCAAACAAAAAACGATATATAGAAATTATAGAAAATAATTGAATTAATTATTCAAATTTATTATTGATTTAGTTTTAAAAATTTGCGAAAAGTTGTATATTAAAATAAGAAGTGGAGGGAAATATGGATTTAGTTATTATGGCTGCCGGAATGGGAAGCAGATTTGGAGGCTTAAAACAAATTGAGCCTATTGATGAACATGGGAATTTTATTATTGACTATTCAATTTTTGACGCTATCAGGTTTGGTTTTGATAGGGTTATTTTTATAATTAAAGAAGAAAACTATGATATTTTTAGGTCAACAGTTGGCAAGAGAATTGAAAACAGAATTAAGGTTGAATATGTTTTTCAAAAGGGGTTAAGCGTTAACCCAACGCGCGTTAAACCTTGGGGAACGGCTCACGCAATTCTATGTTGTAAAGATGTTGTTAAAGATAACTTTGCCGTTATTAATGCTGATGATTTTTATGGTGAAGATGCGTTTAGGAAGGTTTCTGATTATCTTAAATCTTTAGATAAAACATCTAACAACTATGCACTTGTTGGTTATGTTGCCCAAAACACACTTAGCGAAAACGGCTCGGCTAAAAGGGGAATTTGTGAAGTTAAAGATGGTTATTTAACAAAAATTGTTGAATCAAGTGTTGAAAAGGTTAATAACAAAATTTTAGCAACCCCACTTTTAGGTGGCGAAACATTTGAAGTAAGGAAAGATCAAACGGTTTCAATGAATATGTTTGCCTTTACTCCGGAATTATTTAAGCATCTTGAATCCGGTTTTGATGAGTTTTTAAGCGAAAATCAAGATAACCTTGAAAAATGTGAATATCTTATTCCTGAGGTTGTTGAAAACCTTGTTAAAACCAACCAAGCGTCAGTTAAAATTGTTAACACTAGCGCCGTTTGGTATGGCGTTACTTATAAAGAAGATAAAGAAAATGTTGTTTCAAGCATTAAAAACCTTGTAAAAAATGGGGTTTATCCTGAAGGGCTTTGGTAAGCAAAATTTTACTTAACTATTTACAATTATTAAATTTTGAGTAAAATAATTGTAATGGAACAAAATTTTCAAACAAGTTATGATCAATTATTAAGCAATGTTATTCCACACCTTAAACAATTTCCGCATGAAGATGGTGGGGAAGGCTTTGCTTATTTTTTAAACGATAAATTTGTTGTTAAAGAATATGATATTGCTCCAAAAGAGTTTTTAGAGAAATTTGATGAATTTTGTTTAACTCTTCAAAAAATGGCGAATAGCGGAATTAGAACGCCTAAAATTTATGCCTGGAAAAAAGTTAAAAATGCTAGCGATAAAAACCCTCATTATTACATTTTAGAAGAAAGAATTAATAGTAAAAATTTTTATCCACCTTTTATTTATGATTATTGTGATGCTTATGAAGGGCTTTGTGACCCAGCAACATTTTATTACATTTTAAAAAATCCAAATGAAAACAAAAAACTTTTTAATGAAATAGTAACAAGATATCAAAAGGCATTTCTTAGTTCAAACGCAGAGATTTTAAGTTATAACGATAGCATATTAGAAAAGTTTATAACAGATATTTTTGAGTTTAATAAAAATGCTAAGATTGCTAAAACAGACCTTGCGCCATCAAATGTTTTTAGAAACGATAAAGAAATAATTTTTATTGATCCTTATTATAATAATGAATTTGAGGGTGATGATAGCCTAACTTTACTTGATATTTGCGGATTAATTTATCCTAATTCTGTTGTTAATTATTATAGCAGAGAAATTTTAGATCGTTTTAAATCTGACGCTGACCCAAAAAGGTTTGTTATTCTAGCAAAAAAGAATCAAAAGCTATCTTATTATGTTGCTGATAAATTTATTGATTTAATTAATAAAAATTATGAAGATTTAAACGTTTCTCACCCAAGGGTTAGGAAAGAAATAAACCAAATCTTTCGTGAAACATTTACAAAAGATCAAAGGCATGCGCTTATGTCTAAAATAAAATTTAATGATTGCGGGGAAGAAATGCAAAAATAAAACAGCCGAAATTGGCTGTTTTTATTTTTCTTGTTCTAAACTCTTTTCAAATTCACCACTTGCTAAAATGTAATTATTATTGTTATTAATTAGCCTAAACTCAAACCCAAAATTTTTATATAATTTTTGGCTTGCTAAATTAGTTGTTTCAATATATGAAAAGGCTTTATTTGGTCTAACTCCTGTTTGTTTTTCAACGGCATCAGGAAGTATTTTAAAAATGTTTTTGCCGATTCCTTTATTTTGCATATCTGGCCTTAAAACAATATATTGTAAAAAGAGTTCTGGGTTATCAGAAGTCATTTCAAATTCCTGGCAAATTATAAAGCCAATAACTTCTTTTTCATCTTTTATTGAAAAAGCAAGTTTAACTTCATCATCACCAATTGGCATAATTTCATAGTTTGTTGCAATAAGTTCACCTAAATTATAAATTAATCCGTTTTCCAAAATAAACTGGTAAATATTTTTCCAGCCCTCAGTTTCTTTATATTTATCCTGCCAGCTGTTAATTTCAGCCTTATCATCAGGAAATTTCATTAACTCAAAATGGTAATTATTCATAAATTTACTACTTTAAATTTCAACATTATACCAAGACAGGCTTGGCGATTTTGTTTGCGCTCAATACAGGGGCAAAATCGCTCGGCAATTCATGCCCATAATATTTTAGGGGTAGCAATTCAATTGTCTTTACCAAAAAAATAAAGGCTTTTCGCCTCATTTTTTTGGTAGGGACAAGTGGACTCGAACCACCGACCCCCACCTTATCAGGGTGGTGCTCTAACCAGCTGAGCTATGTCCCTATGTTATTGGTGGAGAATATCGGAATCGAACCGATGACCTCCTGCTTGCAAGGCAGGCGCTCTAGCCAGCTGAGCTAATCCCCCAAGTCAAATGCTCAATTAATATATCAAATAAAAATGCATTTGTCAATAAAATTTTAAAATTAATGGAAAATTATATTAATTTTTATAGGGTATTGATTTAGGCCATTATTTATGGTAAAATAATAAAGAGGTGTTTAATGGGAAAGAGATATGATGATTTATATTATGGTGAAGGTTTTTTAAGAAGAACCATAACTTTGGCTAATGACAGGCTTAAAAGATTAATTAGCAAATCAACTAAAGATGACGTTAATAAGGGGTTTTATACCATTTATGTTGCGTTTACTGGCAACGAAGAACTTATCCCAAGTTTTTATAGATATTTAGAGCCAACATCACTTTATGATTATTATAAGTATGTTTATTCAATTATTGATAAATTAAATCGTGGCGATAATTTTGAACACGCTGTTTATAGTTCTGCTCCAGCAGCTGATTTAAGAAAAATAAGGTATTATTCAAAGCCTATTGGGAACACTGCGCTATCTGTTGAAAATCTTGAAAATGGCAAAAGGGCACTTATTAAATATTTAGCAGAAACAGGTAAAGACGATTTTATTATTCGCGGAAAAGATGGAAGCGAAAGGATCAATTATGATTTTAAATTTAGGGCCGAAGATGCAGTAAAAAGAGAGGCTATTGAGCATGATAACAATATCGCGATGAAGAAAGTTGCAAAACAAAGGGTTAAAGAAAACAAGATGAAAGGTCCAACTCAATTAACTCTTGATCAAGCAGAACAAAAATTTGCTAACAAAACATTTACTGAGTTAACAGAAATGGATGAAGAAGATGAATATGACAATCCACAAATGTTTACGGAAGAAGGTTATCCATTACGTGAAAAGAGAAAAAGATGGGGGGTTGAATATTACACTGAGTTTGACCCCAAACGCCCTTATCACGGAATGATTTATGACGAAGAAAGAAACATTTGTAAAGAGATTTAATGGAAATTAAAAAAGACGCGTTATGCGTCTTTTTTGTAGGCAATTTAGAAACGTTATTTGCCTATAATTATTTTATGCTTAATTCAAAAATTTATTCAAATTAGAAAGCAATATGATAATGGCTTCTATCCATTTTTTCAGTTGTATAGAATCCTGCAGGAGCCTTAATAACGTCAGGAAGACGGTTAACAATTGTTGCACAAGTCATTCCAACAGTGTCTGGACGCATCATTGTGCAGGTTGTTGTTGGCTCACCAACAACTGTCCATTCGTTCATATCACATTCATCTGGGCCATAAACCTTACCGATACATTCGCTAACAATTTCAATTCCTTCTTGAGTTTTGGTTGTTACAATTGCGCTCATACCAGTTGCATAGCCTTTAGGAATAACCATTCCTAAGGTTGAAGATTTAAGGTCAGTTTTATAAGTGTGTGGAACACAAGTTTGAGTTTGGCTAGTAACGTGAAGACCAAGTTGAGAACAAAGCCAGCCGTTAACAGTCCACATATAACTAGGTAAGAACTCGCCTTTCTTGATAAGTTCTGCTGCTAGTTTATCGTCAACCCTGTTAGCAGGAACGATAGTTTTTTCAAATTCTTTTAAAGATAAGCCAGCGCCGTGAACTTGGGCAAGCGCAATGCCGTAATCTTCAACGTTATAACTTGATTTACCAACAATTCTTTTAATTTTGTGAGTTGCCCCTGCCATTGAAGAAATAAGGTTGCCCCAAGCAAAGTCTTGGTAACCACTTCCGCAAAGTGTAACGCCATTTTCTTTAGCAAGCTTATCAAGTTTTTTAGTTAATTTTTCAGCACTATTCCAAGGATAGAATGCTTCCTCACATGTTGAAATTGCGTTAACTCCACATTTAGCGCAAGTTTCAAAGAGTGGGTAAAGATCACTCATTAAGCTCATCGTTGTGATAATTGCAACATGCGCTTTATGTTTTTTAAGAGTTGATTCAAGGTTTTTAACATCTTCAACAACAACTCCTACTGGTTGTTTACATTTAATGATTTTTGAAACGTCTTTGCCGATAACTTTTGGATTAATATCATATGCTCCAACAAGTTCAGCGCCTTTTT
Organism: bacterium; assembly: GCA_024692805.1. Classification (GTDB taxonomy): domain Bacteria; phylum Bacillota; class Clostridia; order Christensenellales; family UBA1242; genus UMGS2070. The sequence continues at coordinate 9,714 of JAILMD010000011.1, forward strand.
CAAGAAGATAGCGCATTGTGTAAACGCTCATTTTTCCACAACCAATTTGAACTACTCTCATTTTACTCATATTTTCCCTCCTTATAAGTAAATTGTTGCCACATTTATTGATTTTATTTTACTATATAAAAATAATAATGACAAATAAAATAAGACGCAATTTAAATTTAGTTGACAAATTTTTGTTAAATTGTTAAAAAGAAGTTAAGTTAGAGGATAAAATGAAAACGGTTGTTATAACAGGAAGCGCAAGAGGGTTTGGATTTGCGTGCGCAAAAGAGTTTAGAAAAAACGCATTTAATGTTGTTTTGAGCGATATAAACGCTGAAAAATTACAAGAAAGCGCAAAAGAACTTGAAAAAATAGAGTCACCAGCAAAAGTTACTTCGGTTGTTTGTGATGTTACTAATGCTAACGACATTATTAAACTTGTTGACGCGGCAATTAAAGAATTTGGAAGAATTGACATTTTTGTTAATAATGCAGGAGTTAACCAACCAGATAAACCGATTTGCGAACTAACTAGCGATGAAATAAAATTTTTAATTAATGTTGACTTAATGGGAACAATAAATGGCTCAAGAATTGCTTTCAATAAAATGAAAGATCAGGGTTTTGGACAAATCTATAACATTGAAGGTTATGGAAGCAATGATGCTATGATGACGGGGTTAACACTTTATGGAACTAGTAAGTGCGCTGTTACTTATTTTACTCAGGCACTAGCAAAAGAAAGCGCTGATTTAACAAAAGGAGTTGTTAAAGTTTGTAGGCTAACCCCAGGAATAATGATAACTGATTTTATAACCAGCGCTAATGGTGGTAAAACGAAAATTGAACTTCCAGAAAAAACCAAAAAGATTTATAATATTTTAGGAGACCGCCCTGAAACGATTGCTAAATTTCTTGTTCCTAGAATGATAAAGAATAATAAAAACAATAATAAGATAGTTTGGCTGTCAAATAGAAGGGCTTTTGCAAAATTTATTTCATATATGTTTAAAAAGCGCAACTATTTTAATTAAAAACTGCAAAATAAAAACAAAGAAATGGTAAAAACCTGCAAAAAAGCAGGTTTTTTATTTTAATCAGTTTTACCTATATTTTAATTTGGGCAAAATTTGGTCTTTTTTAGTAAAAATAGCAGAAAATTATTGATTTTAATTGTAATATATTATATAATATAGCCAGCTAAAGAGGTGGGAACTATGGTTATAACTAATTTAGGAAACGCTAAAAACTATCTTAGTGTTAAAAACTATTTGAAAGAGTTAAGGGATATTCGCGACAGGGTTGCTAGTGATCCTTCTTATTATGCTGGTTATTTTTATAATGGAAGGCTTCCTGATGTTTCTTCTGTTAGTGATTTGAATAGATGTTTGGCTAGGGGAAGAGAAGGTAAACTTGCTGAATATGAATCACTTTATAATCTTTCAACAAGCATAAAAAATTCAAATAAAGTTTACGATCAATTACCAACCTATAATGATGTTGATGAAGCATATTACGCTTTTGATAGAAACTTTAATAAAATTGCTAATTCTCAAAACGCTAAGGCAAAAAGAATTCCTAAAGGCGTTGAAATTGACGTTGAAATGTTAGAGAAGGCGCAAGCCGAAAAAGAGAGCAAATATAAAGACTATACTAAAAAACTTGCTGCGAAAAAGCAAGCAGGAAGAAAACTTGCAGGAAGAAGAGGTTTGTTAGCCTTGGCTCTTCTTTTCTTTGGTGCTGGTGTTGCTGGTGGTGTTGGCTTGTTATGGCTTGGGCTTTCAGTTTTAGCAACCGGAGCTTTAGGAACAAGCGTTGCGGCGCTTATTGGTTCTGTTGCTGGTGGTATTGGTGTTTTAGTTTTTTCAGGAAGAGTTTTATGGAGCAAACTTGTTTTAGGGGCAGCATCAAAAGTTGGTGAGGCAAAGGGTGCATATATTCATTCTAAAGAAGAATTGAAAGCTGCTAAAGAAGGTTGGCTTGAAACTTATCGTAATTTTGAGTTATTAAGAAGATATGTTGCTAGCATAACAAAAGGTTATTCTTATGAGCCTGGGTTTAATGCTATGGGCGCGGCTGACGCTTACAATAGGTTAAAAGAAGGAAAACCTGTAAGTAGTGAAAGTTATGTTGTTGATGGCTCAAAAGTTCAAGAGCCTGAAAAAGTTGAGAGCGCACCTATAGAAAAACAACAAGCTCCAGCTCCTGTTGTGGCTCAAAATAGCCAAGATGAACAAGTTCTTGAAATGACAAAATCAGCAGAAGAAACACCTGCTAACGATCAAAAAATTGAAGAAAATAATGGTGAGCAACAAGGTCAACCTGCTATAATTCCAGCATTTTCTAGTGAAGAATTTGCTAGCGATCAACCTAAGAAAGAGAAAGAAGTTAAGGCCGAAAGAGAAGAAGTTAAGAAAGAATCAAATGAAAGCCAAGAAGAAACAAAAGAAGATGATTTTGTTTCTGGCAATGTTGTTCCTGAAGATAAACTTAATGAAGAAGAAAAAGATGCTTTAACTTTTGCAAAAGAAGTTGCGCAAAAAAATAATAATGAAACAAAACAAGAAGGCAAGGCTGAAGAAAAAGCTGAAGAAATTGAAGAAATAGTCAATTCAGGGAAAGTTGCTTCTAAAAAAGACCTCAGTGAAGAAGACAAGGATGTATTAAGTTTTGCAAAAGAAGTTGCTGAAAAACGTAACGAACGTGAAAGCAAAGTTGCTGAAAAAGAGGTTAAAGAAGTAAAAGTAGAGCAAGAAGAAGTTTCTGAGCCTAGTCAAAAAACAAGCGCTCGCATTTCTGATGAAGAAGTTGAACATATTGCAAAATCAAGTTTATTTAGCAGAATCGTTGCTAAGGTTAAAAATATTAAAGATAACATTAAAGAAAAAGTTCTTAGTGATGACGAAGAAGAGACTATTAGCGAAGAAAATGTTGAAGAAAAACCAACAAAACCTGTTGAGCACGTTGCAGATAAAGTTGATGAAGATAAAGTTAACAATCTTGCTAGGTCAGGTTTACTCAGCAGAATTCTTGCTAAGAAAAATCAAATAAAAGAAAAGATTGTTGAAGATGAGGAAGAAGTTACCGAAGAACAACCTGTTAAAGAAGAAGCAGAAACAACGTCAACTAGAAAAACTTCATTTAGTCTTAGTGACTTAAAGAATCAACCTAAACAAGAAGTTGAAGAAGCTGAATATGAAGAAGTTGAAGATGAGCCTGAAGTTGAGCAAAAAGAAACTCATCTTGTTCCTTATGTTGAGCCAATCAAATTAAGAGATGCAACAAGAAAAGCGCAAGAAGAAAATGATGCTAAGAGAGAAGAAGCAATTAACGAACTTATGCGTGAAAGCGAAAACTTAAGCGACGAAGAAGTTGTTGAAAGGATGGGCAGAACGCTTGAAGATGATTATAAGGGTGACTTTAAAGAAGTTCCCGCTATTGACTTTATTAGATTTGAGGAAGATTTAAAGGAGAATATTGCTTCTCTTAAAGAAAATGGAGAAGAAGTTCCTAAAGAACTTGAATATCATAAAGCACTTTGCGATTATTATGGAAGATTTGTTGCTGACGAATATAACGATCAAGGCGAAGAAGTTAGAACTAAAAAAGCAAAAGATCCAACTATTCTTTATAATAAAGATGCTAACATTGGTTATGAGGACCTTAAAGATAAGAAAACAGCACTTGGATATAAGAGAAAAGCGCTTTCAAAACTTATTGACTATGCTGGGGAACAAGTTGCAGAAAGCGATGATGAAGATTCAATAGAAAACTTTAAAGACTTTGCTGAACACTATGCAATTGAAGCAGATAAATTAAAGGTAAGACAAAAAGAACTTGATGATGAAATCAAAACAAGAAAACTTTGGATTTTAAATAGTGTTGTTGAGAGTATTGATTTATTTACTTACGGAAGGGAATTAGCAACCGGCGTTAATGAAACTGTTAACAAGAAAACAAAAGTTGTTAGTTTTAATGAGCGTGAAAGAAAAATTGCTGACGAAGCCTGCAAAGAGTTTTTAGAGGATAACCTTAAAGAACTTGCCAAGAAGAAATATACAACTAGGCAAAACGCTCAAGCAAGAGCAGAACTTGAGGCTAAAATTGATGAACTTCAAGAGTCAAGAAGCAAACTTGATGCTTATATAATTTATAAGAAAAACAACTACAAAACAAACGAAGATCTTAACTTCCAACTTATTGTTGGTGATGCTAATAGTCAAACACTTGAAGTTTTGGAAGATATGTTTAAGAGAACGGGCAAAAATACTGTTAAATCAAAAACAATTGCTAACCAAAGAACAAGAGTTGAAGATTATGAGCAATTCATTAGTATGCCAAAAGAAAACAGAAACAAAGAAATTAGCGGTGTTGTTGCTGATGATATTAACGAACAAATTAAAGAAGTTAGAGATTATATCGTAACAAAATATTCTGGTGTTATTGATGCTATTAATCACGCTAGCGTTACTGATGAAAGATTTATGTTTGCTAGAGATAATGTTAAATCAGTTGAAATGAAAGAAGCCATTGAATATATTGATGACTTAGCGAATAACGAGTTTACTGCTAGGGAAGCAACAAAAGCAACAGAAACCTTTGATGAATTTAGAAGGGTTGCGGCTGATGTTAATGTTGTTTTAGATAAGTCAATTAACGGCGTTAACGCTAAGAGAAGTGTTCAAGAAATTGAAGAAAACGAAAGCGAACCTGAAGAATATGAAGAGCCAGAAATTTTACCAAAAGATAGAGAATATCGCGCTTCAAGATTGCTTCAACCAGGAAGGAAAGAATATCCACTTTTAAGAGCTGGTGAGGGTGAAGATGAAAGTGGTTCTGGTCAAGATGAAGGGCCAACAAGATAAAATGGAAGAATTTCTTCCATTTTTATTTGCTTGATAATTTTAACAATCTGGGGTATAATCTTGGTATGAAAAATTTTGACGACCTAAATATTTATTTTGATAGGTTTAACCCGATTGAAAAGGTTATTGATGTTAGTTTGCTTGAGAATAGGGTTGATGAGTTAAATAAGGCGCTTGAAACGGTTGATTATAGTGATGCCGAACTTGTAAAAAAAATCGGATCTGAAAGCAGGCAAATTGGCGAAGTTTTAGAGAATTTTAAGTTTGTTAAAAATTTTATAGAACTTGCTAAAACGGCGCAAAACAGCCAAGATGGTGACCTTTTATCAATGCTTGGTGAAGATGAAGAAAAACTTAAAGAAAAGTTAAACAATCTTGAAGTTTATTTGCTTTTTAATGGCAAGTTTGACGATAATGATTGCCTTGTTGAAGTTCATTCAGGAGCCGGCGGAGTTGACGCTCAAGACTGGGCTAGTATTGTTGCAGAAATGTATGTTAAATTTGCGCAGTCTCATGGCTTTGGTGTTAGCGTTTTAGATGTTAGCCCTGGTGAAGAAGCAGGAATAAAGAGCCAAACTATTAAGATTAGCGGAAGCAAGGCTTATGGTAAACTTCAATATGAAACAGGCGTTCACAGACTTGTTAGAATTAGCCCATTTGACGCTAACGCGAGGCGACATACCTCTTTTGCAAGCGTTTTAGTTACCCCAATTATTGAAGAAGCGGGCGAGATCGAAATTCGCCCAGAAGATTTAAAAATTGACACATTTAGAAGCAATGGGGCCGGCGGACAAAACGTTAATAAAACTGAAAGCGCAGTTAGAATAACTCATCTTCCAACCGGAACGGTTGTTGCTTGTCAAAATGAAAGAAGTCAAATTCAAAACAAAGAGCAAGCAATGAAAATGCTTATTAGCAAACTTGCTCAAATTAAGCAAGCCGAAATTGATGCAGAAAAAGATAGCGCGCGAAAAGAGCAAAAAAAGATTGAATGGGGAAGCCAAATAAGAAGTTATGTTTTTGCGCCTTACACGCTTGTTAAAGATTTAAGAACGGGCTGTGAAACCAGCAACGTTAATAGGGTTTTAGCAGGCGAAATTGATGAATTTATAAATAGCGAATTACGCTATTATTCAAGTAAAAATTAAAGGAAAAAATATGTTAGTTTTAGGGATTGAATCAAGTTGTGATGAAACCAGCGTGAGCGTTGTTAGAGACGGTCGCGAGATTTTGTCAAACGTTATTTCAAGTCAAATAGATATTCATAAACTTTATGGCGGAGTTGTTCCTGAAATTGCAAGCAGGAACCATGTTAAAAACATTATAGGAGTTTATGAGGAAGCGCTAAAAGAGGCAAGAGTTACAATTGATGATATCAATGCCATTGCAGTAACCTATGGTGCTGGGCTTTTAGGCGCATTAATTGTTGGCGTTAATTTTGCTAAAACACTTAGTTTTATAACCGGGAAACCGTTAATTGCTGTTAACCATATTGAAGGGCATATTGCTGGAAATTATTTAACATATAAACAACTTGAACCACCATTTGTTTGCCTTATTGTTAGTGGCGGACATACTGCGCTTGTTAAAATGGAAGATTATGTAACAAGAAAACTTATTGGAACAACGCTTGATGACGCAATTGGGGAAGCTTTTGATAAGGTTGCAAGAGAATGTGGGCTAAATTATCCTGGTGGGCCAAATGTTCAAAAGATGGCCCAGATGGGCGAGGCAAAAATTCATTTTATTAAAGCACCTCAAAAAAAGAACGATTTTAACTTTAGTTATAGCGGACTTAAAACTGCTGTTATTAACTATCTTCATAACGCAAAACAACGTGGCGAAAAAGTTAATATTAGTGATGTTTGTGCTTCATTTCAAGAAGAAGCAACAGATCAAGTTGCAATCAAAGCCGTTAACGCTTGTCTTAAAAGCGGGTTAAAGAAACTTGTTATAAGCGGGGGAGTTAGCGCTAATCTTTGTTTAAGAAATAAACTTGACAGACTTGCTAAAGAAAAGGGAATAGAAGTTTTTTACCCAGAACTTAAACTATGCACGGATAACGCAGCAATGATTGCTAGCGCTGGTTACTATAACTATTTAGCCAAGAAAAACGTTGTTGACCCAAAAGAGTTAAAGCCAACTAGCGTTATCCCTTTGTAAAATTGTCTATTTTAGCCTGCTAACTATGTCAACTGCAAAAATTCGAGGCGGTCATTTACAATGACTACAATCCGACCCCGAATTTTTTGTTTCCTTAAAGATTGACAGAGTCTATTGATGAAGGTTTCGTTGAAGATGTAAAAAGTGGTAAGATTCTACAAAGCCCAGCTTTATATATTGATAAATATGGCGATGTTATAATGGATATTGCAAATACTAGCTTTCTTAACTTATCTCCTCATTGGAAAAAAGAAAACTTTTTAGCTGGATGTGCGGCAACAAGGTCTGTTTTAACTAACTTTGAGGGACTAACTCATGAAGATAGTAATGTTAGAATATTTGTTACAGTAGCAGTTGCCAACGCAATTCATGAAGCTTGGATAGCACGCGGAAATGTTTATTATCGTGTTGATGGGGGAAATGTGTATACAAATAAAGAACTTGACACTGCTTACGTTAATCTTCCAGTTGAAGAACAAGATAAGGATTTGAAACATTATCAAATGGCATTGGAATTGATTGAAGAACTAACTAACGAAATGAAGGTTATAAAAGATAATGGTAAGGGAGAACCTGGTGACAATTAAGAGTTAAAATAAAAGAGTTCTAATTTCAGAACTCTTTATTGTTTTATTCTTTTATTTTTCACTTTCAGATTGGCCTTGAGCTTGTTTATAAGCTTGTAGGTATTTAGAATATTGATTGTATAATTTTTGTGCAAATTTTCTATTATGCAGAACTTCAGCAACATCACAGAATTTGGCAATTAAATCGGCTTTATCTTTGCAAACAACTTGTTCAACCATGTTAGGATCTTTTTTATTTAAACGATCCTCATATTTCTTTCTTTCAGGGGTTACGTAGTGAGTTGTTGCAAAAGTTTCTTCAATAACACTATTTTTCAATTGGTAATTGCGAATTAGAATTGTAAATCCTTGCATATCTGTAAGAGCATCTGAAAAATCACTAGTGTCACATAATGCTTCGTATATTCCAGGGAAAGTTGATCCGCCAACATACCCATCAACCTTATTAGTAACATTTGTATAATGAATAATGTAATCAATTTCCATTTTTATTCTCCTTCAAGTCGTATATATTTTATCATTTCTGATTAAAATTGTCAAGTGATGTAAATATGGGTGGGTGAAACGCCGATAAATTGCTATATTTCTTATAATTATTTTTACAAAAGTGTTGACAAGAAATGGTGCCGTGTGTTAATATAATTAAGCACCGAAAAGGGTGTTAATTTTTTAGGAGAAAGATTATGAGAACTAAAATAACTTTCGAATGCACAGAATGCAAACAAAGAAACTATGACGACTATAAGAATAAGAAGAATGATCCTGATAGGCTTGAATTAAAAAAATACTGCCCATTCTGCAAAAAACACACAATTCATAAAGAAGCAAAATAGTTTAAGGAGATAGATATGTCAAAGAAAAATATCGAGCCTCAAACAAGTGAAGAAGTTAGTCAAGAACAACAAGAACAAAAAGTTGTAGAAAAAAAGGCTAAAAAAGAACAAAAACAGAAGAAGGCAGATAAAAAAGCAAAGAAGCAAAATAACGAGCCTAAAAGAAACAGGGCTAAGGAAACTTTTAGCGAACTTAAAAAAGTAACTTGGCCAAGTTTTGGTAAAACTATGGCCCAAACGGGTATGGTTATTGGCGTTGTTGCTCTTTTTGCATTATTTGTTTTCGGCGTTGATGCTTTACTTTCTTGGCTATTTAGCCTAATTAATGGTTAGGAGGTTTTTATGGCAGAAATTAATGAAGAAGCAAAATGGTATGTTATTCACACTTTAACTGGCTATGAAAACATTGTTTATGACAACCTTATCAAAACTGTTGATAAAATGAACCTTGGCGATAGAATTTTAGAAGTTAAAATTCCTATGGAAGAGGTTATTGAAGAAAAGAATGGCAAGAAGAAAGTTGTTGAACGCAAAATGTTCCCTTGTTATGTTCTTTTAAAAATGAAATATCAAGACAATCTTTGGCACACAATTGTTAACACTCATGGCGTTACAGGATTTGTTGGCCCACAAGGAAGGCCTCTTCCTTTAACTGATGATGAAATCAGGAAGATGCGTCTTGAGAAAGTTAACATTGATATTGATGTTAAGGCTGGCGACGACATAAAAATTCTTTCTGGGCCACTTGAAGGTTTTGCCGGAAAGGTTATTAGTGTTGACAAAGAAAGTCAAAAATGCAGAGTTAACGTTGAAATGTTTGGTCGTCAAACACCTGTTGACGTTGACTTTGACAGAATTGAAACTATTTAATTGGTAAAATCTTTCGAAAGAAAGTTTTTATAAGTGGGAGGGGTAAATAATAGTGCACTGCCCCAAGAACAACCACAAATTGTTGAAAAACAAAGGAGAGAAAAATGGCACCTGTTAAAAAAATCACAGCGGTTGTTAAAATGCAACTGCCTGCAGGTAAGGCAACTGCAGCACCTCCAGTTGGTTCAATGCTTGGACCTTATGGAATTAATTTGCCTGGATTTGTTAAAGAATTCAATGATAAAACAGCAGCACAAGCCGGATATATTATCCCAGTAGTTTTAACTATTTATGCTGATCGTAGTTTTTCAATGGTTCTTAAAACTCCACCTGTTGCAACTCTTATTTTAAAAACAATAGGATTAGAGAAGGGAAGCGGAGTTCCTAACAAAACAAAAGTCGGAAAATTAACTCAAGCTCAAGTTCGCGAAATTGCTGAAAAGAAAATGAAAGACTTAAATGCTGCAAGCATTGAAGCCGCAATGAGCATGGTTCGTGGAACTGCTAGAAGCATGGGAATAACAGTGGAGGAATAGGCTGATGAAACACGGAAAAAATTATGTTGCTAGCGCAGAAAAAATCGAGCGCAACAAAGTTTATGAAGTTCGTGATGCACTTGGCTTAGTTCTTGAAACTGCTAAAGCAAAGTTTGATGAAACAATCGAACTTCATGTTAAACTTGGGGTTGACCCAAAAAATGCTGACCAACAAGTTCGTGGAAGCGTTGTTCTTCCTCACGGAACTGGAAAAAGCGTTAGAGTTTTAGTTATTGCTAAAGGCGATAAGGCTGAAGAAGCTAAGAAAGCTGGAGCAGATATTGTTGGCGCAGAAGAAATTATTGATAAAATCAATAGAGAAAACTGGCTTGACTTTGACGCTTGTATCACAACCCCTGATATGATGGGATTAGTTGGTAGAATCGCAAGAGTTTTAGGACCTCGTGGCTTAATGCCAAACCCAAAGAGCGGAACAGTTACAACTGATGTAACAAAAGCTATTAATGATATTAAAGCTGGTAAAGTTGAATATAGGCTTGACAAATTCGCTATCGTTCATTGCCCAATCGGCAAAAAGAGCTTTGGCGTTGACAAACTTGAAGAAAACTTCACAACTTTAATGGACGCTCTTGTTAAAGCAAAACCACAAGCTGCTAAAGGAACTTATCTTAAATCAATCTCTTTAGCTAGCACAATGGGGCCTGGCGTTAAAACAACTTACAGAGTTTAATAAAAATCCACCCTTTTGGGTGGTTTTTTATTGGCTAACTATAAATAAGTGTTGATTATTCGTTTAATTTGATATATAATATATATAGTGTGCGATAAAAAACGCAAAATTAATTGTTTTAGGGGATAAAAATGGACGATCAAAAAAAATCTAAATTTGTTGAAAATTTTATAGCATTGCAGATTAAGAAAAAAAGAGAGCAAAACAAGCCTTTAAATGAATCAGAAAAAGATTATTTAGCAACAAGATCTGATTGGAAAAATGAATGGATTAGAATGAGAAATAGCCTTAACCAATATTATAAATTAACAACAATAGCTGCAAAAATTAATGCTGCTAAAAATTCAGTTGTTAAAGATAAAAGGGCTGATAGGGCACTTTCATATATAACAACAGTTAGCATTGATTCATTAAGAAATGCAGTTTATATGGGTGCAAAATATGCAACAGAATCATACCAAAAACTATTAGATTCATTAACTGTTAAAAATAGATATAATTTTTTCATTAACCCAGACTTTGTTACAATGCAAAACGTTATTTTAGAAAATGGCAATGTTAAGCAGTTATTAGAAGCTGCTAAACACCCAGGGACAGACGTTGTTGCTCTTCTTTCAAAAGCCTATGAAGTTGCCGATAAAGATGGAAGAGATTGTAATGAAGTTAAAAAATCTATTAAAGAAATCTTTAAAGATAGAACAGATAAAGAATCAGAATTTATTGAGTTAGGCAGTTTTAGAAACTATATGTTTGTTTATCCATCAACTAACTATTTCTTTAAGAAATGTGTTCCTTCAGTTGAAGAACAACTTATAACTAGCATTAAAGATTATGAGAAAAATGGCGAAAATAATTCTAAAGAGTTAAAAAATATTTAACAAACCATTGACAAGTCATAATAAATATGTATAATTATAGCGTAATTGAATAAAATTTTATGCCCAAGACAGCAAGTGGAGTTTCCTTAATTTCTTGCCGAGGTTAACATTTAAGTTGAATTTTCAACCCTTATGTTTTGAGCATAAGGGTTTTATTTTTATTACTTCACACTTAAAAAGGGAGGTAAAGATGTCAGTTAATTTTGAAAACAAAAAAGCCGTGGTTGAAGAAATCAAAAATCACGCAAAAGATGCTAAATGTATCACACTCATTGATTACAAAGGCTTAACGGTTAGCGAAGTTACTGAACTAAGAAACAGTTTTAGAGCAAGTAACTGTGTTTATAAAGTTTATAAAAACAGGCTCTTAAAGATTGCTTTTGATGAACTTGGAATTAAGTTTGACCCAAGTTTATTAGAAGGAACAACGGCTGTTGCATTTAGTTCTGAAGACGCTGTAACTCCTGCAAAAATCGCTGTTGATGGCGCAAATAAATATAAGGTCATCAGAGTTAAAGCAGGATATGCCGAAGGCAAATATTACGATGAAAACAGCATTAAAGTTTTGGCAAGTATTCCTTCAAAAGAAGTTTTACTTTCTCAATTGCTTGGGCTTCTTACAAACCCAATGCGCTCACTTGCTGTTGCTATCAATGAAATAGCGAAGAAAAACGCTTAATAAAGAAATAAAAAGGAGATATAATAAAATGGCAGATACAAAGAAATTATTAGAAGAAATTAAAGGAATGACAGTTGTTGAACTTAACGAATTCGTTAAGGCAATTGAAGAAGAGTTTGGTGTTAGCGCTGCTGCTATGGCAGTTGCTGCTCCTGCTGCTGGCGCTGCTCCTGCAGCTGCTGCAGAAGAAGAGAAAACTGAATTTAACGTTGTTTTAACCGATGTTGGTGCTAACAAAATCAACGTTATTAAAGTTGTAAGAGAAATCACTGGTCTTGGACTTGCAGAAAGCAAAGCTATGACTGAAACTCCTAACGCTGTTATTAAAGAAAACGTTGCTAAAGCTGCAGCTGAAGAAATGGTTGCTAAATTTAAAGAAGCTGGCGCAACTGCAGAACTTAAATAGTTTGATGATTTTAAATTAAGTGTGAAAAATGCCCGCCGAGATGGCGGGTTTTTTATTTTCTTAAAAAGGTTGCGCAACAAGGCTTATCTTTTGGTGGAGTTTGCGCGTTTTTAACATTGTCGGGGTGAGATAAAACTGTTATTCCGTTAGCGATGCAATTATTACAATTTTCAAACAGGCAAGGGGCAAGGCAACTAACGCTTGTGTTATGCCTAATTGGCGCTTGGGGAATTTTATCAATTTCGTGCTTATTTTTTTGTTCGCTTGGCTTATAAGATTGGCATTCAGTTTGATCGCTAACGCTTATTTTATCAGCAGAACAATTACAACTTTTGTTAAAAACACAATCTTCTCTTAAACATTTTAAATCAACCATAAAAACTCCTAACCTTATTTTTGCCTTTTTGCTAGAAATTAAACAGAAAGAAATTGACAATTAACTCAAATATTGTTAATATTAATTAGGGAGAATAATATGAAAGTTATTTTACTTAAAGACGTTAAGGCTCAGGGGAAAAAGGGTGATGTTGTTAATGTTAGTGATGGCTATGCAAACAACTTTTTGTTTAAAAACAACTTAGCAGTTCCTGCTAACAAAACTAACGTCAATATTAATGACCAACATAAAGCTGCTGAGGCAAAACTTAAAGCCGAGCAAAAAGCCGAAGCTGAAGAACTTAAAAAAGTTTTGGAAGCAACAAGCGTTGAAATTGAGGTTAGCCTTGGGTCAAACGGAAAGGCTTTTGGGTCAGTAACAAACAAAGAGATTGAAGAAGCATTGGCAAAGCAGGGAATAGTTGTTGACAAAAAGAAGATTTTTGTTGAAAACCCTATTAAAACTGAAGGAAAGTTTGTTGTTATTTGCAAACTTTATTCAGGAGTTAACGCTAAACTAAATGTTATAGTTAAAAAACAATAAAAGTGCCAATTGGCACTTTTTTTGGTCATGTTTTTTCAACGAAAAATGATTAACATTTCATTTTAATAAAAATTTAGAAATTTGTCAAAAATTTTTTAATAAAAAATAAAAATTTTTTAAAATCTATTGACTTGCCTTTTATAAATA
>JAILMD010000027.1 GCA_024692805.1 bacterium
AAAATGGCAACGAATTCTAATTTAGTTCGAAACGAAGATGAGGTTAGGTGTTCTAAGGAAGAATACGATAGGTGTTTTAATAAAAAGGTTGGTAATGTTATTGAAAAAACCAGGTATAAAATTAAGGCTGATGAATATGTTTATGAGTTTGATGTTTATTCTGGTGATTTAGAGGGGCTTTGCATCTGCGAAATTGAGTTTGAAAGTGAGAAGTCAGCAAAAGCATTTAAAGCAACAAATCTTTTCGTTAGAGAGGTAACTGATGACCCTAGATATAGAAATCAAAGTTTAGCAGTTAATGGCTTGCCAGAAGATCAACCTTCAGTTTAATAATTAATGCTCAACCGAATGGTTGAGTTTTTTATTTTAAATTTGACTTAATCTTTTTGATTTGTTATTATTTATCTAGTTAATTTGGGAGAATAATTATGAAAAAGGCTTTTATACTTCACGGAATGAGTGGTAGTGTTGATGAATCATTTGGAATAAAACTAAAAGAAGATTTAACTAAACTTGGTTTCCAAATTTTTCAGCCAACATTTACTATTTTAAAAGACATAACGCTAGAATCTTGGTTTAACGAAATGGATAAATATAAAGATGAAATTGAAGATGATAGCATCTTTATTTGTCATAGTCTTGGTTGCTTATTTATTATAAAATACTTTGCGAAAAATAATATTAAAAATAAATTTGTAATATCTGTTGCTGGTGGGTTATGTAAACCTAGTGAAGTGTTTGCAGGCTATGAATTTTTAATTCCATTCATTCCAGAAGAAGATGAGTTAACAAAATTTAAGATTTTTAATAATAAACTCTATAACGTTTATAGCGATAATGACCATATCTATAAGCTTTTTCAGCTTGAAAGATATAATGAAATGACTAATGCAATTCCTGTTTTCTTACCAAATAAAGGTCATTTTAGTAGATCGTCTGGAGTTAAAGAAATCCCTGAGATTATTGACATAATTAAAAACGAAACAAAATAGTTTAGCAAGGCGAAAGCCTTGTTTTTTCACCTTTTTTGCAGATAGTCATTAAATATATAAAGGAGATTTAATGGTTGTTTGTAAGTTTGGTGGGTCAAGCGTTATTAACCCTAAAGCAATTTTAAATATTAAAAAGCTTAGTGAAAATCATAACCGAAAAGTTTTTGTTTTTTCGGCAATTGGAAGAAGATTTAAAAGTGATATAAAACTAACAGATTTGCTAATTGAGTTTAGTAAAAGCAATAGTGAAATTAAGAGTCAGATTTTAGAACTAATTATTCAAAGATTTAACAAACTCGTCAAGCTTCTAAAAATAAAATTTGATTTAAACATAATAAGAAAAGATTTGATTTCTAGCAAGAATAAAAGTTACATAGTTTCACGCGGCGAATATTATACCGCGTTATTTTACTCGCAATTTTTAAAAATAATATATGTTCCGGCGGAAAACTTAATTGTTTTTAATGGTAAGAAGATTGACTATAATAAAACACAAACAAATTTACTAAGCGCTTTAAATCAATATGGCAGAATTGTAACAGGTGGGTTTTATGGTGCTAATCAAAACAATAAGATTGTTTTAATGAAGCGAGGAGGGGGCGATGTTAGCGGAGCAATTTTTGCAAAAGTTTTAGGTGTTAACGTCTATGAAAATTACACTGACGTTTGTGGTATAAAACCAATTAACCCAAAAATTATTAAAGAAACAAAAACAATAAAAAATTTAAGTTATGAAGATTTAAATGTATTAACAATAAATGATTGCTCAGCAATAACCAGAGAGGCTGTTAAGGTTTTAGAAAAAACAAACGTAAAAACAATTATTATTAACTCGCTTAATATTCAAGGAGATAAAACAATTATAACTAATAAGAAAAGTGAAGCAAAGTTTATTTGTTTTAATAAAAATAAAATAACGCTTAAATTAGGTGATAAAAACATTAAAATAATAAGCGACAAAAACAGTGTAAGATTAAACATCATCAAACTTGGAAGGCTGATGAATATAGTTAATTGAGTTTGACAAAAATTTTAGATATTGATAAAATAAAGTAGGAAAATAATAGAGATAAACGAGTGTTATTTTTGCGAGTATGGCGGAATTGGCAGACGCGCATGGTTCAGGTCCGTGTGAGTGAAAGCTCATGCAGGTTCAACTCCTGTTACTCGCACCAAATGATTAAAAAAATAGGATAAAATAATAATTAACATAATGATAAAAAATGCAAAAAATAGAATTAGTTATGTAATAATTGCAATAATTATGATAATTGCATCATTTTTTGCGTTAAATAATAATTATAAAAACGATACG
>JAILMD010000002.1 GCA_024692805.1 bacterium
ACTAATGGAACTAAGACAATTAACGTTTATATCGCTCAAAGGTATTCAATTTCAACCGGAACGTTAACAAACTGCTCACGTAGTAACTCAGCAAGCTATGCAGTTCACGGTTCAAGTTATTCAAATACTATAACAGCAACAAGCGGTTACTCAATGCCAACTGCAACAGCAACTAATGCAACATATTCTAGATCAAGTTCAGCATCAAGAACAATAACTTATACGTTATCTCATTGCTCTAAGAATTCTGGCGCAACAACAAGCGTAACTTACTACGCAAGCGCAACGGTAACTCAAGATAGCGTAACTGCTAACATAACAATTCCTAACATTACTGCAACAAGCATTAGCGGAAGCGCAACAATAACAGCAGATACTGGTTACCATTTACCAGATAGCATAACAGTAACTAATGCAACAAAGTCTTGGACTAAGTCAAGTGGTGCATTAAGCCTAAGCGTTATAACTGGTAACGTAACAGTAACAATAACTGCTGAAGCCAATGCGTTAACATTTAATGCGCAAACGCTTACGGCAGGGAAGTATAAAGTTGCTTATAGCCAAAGCTTTACTGGCGCTTCAAACGGTACCGGAACTTACACTTACGCAACAACTTCTGTTACATATAACGGAAGCGCGCTTTCTGCAAGTGGCGGAACATATAATGGATTAAGTCAAAGCGGAACAACGATTAGCGGAACGCCAACCAAACCTGGAACCTATGTCTTCACCATAACGGCAACAGATAGTGGTTCAAGCGCAACGAAATCGGCTGCAATGACAATAACTATTAATAACCGAAGCGTAACAATAACTGCTAAGGCTCAATCAATAACTTATGGTAACTCAATTTCATCAGCAACCAGCCAAGTAACAATTGGTGGTGATGGACTTGCAAGCGGAGATAGCTTATCTAGCGTAACGCTTACTCCAAGCGCGTGGGCAGTTACCTCAAGCGGAACGATAACTCCAAGCGCAGCATCATTTAACGTTAGTTACTATACAGTTTCAAGTTATGCAACCGGAACTTTAACAATAAGTAAACGTAGCATAACAATAACCGGTGCGAGTGCTAGTAAAGATTATGACGGAACAGCATTAACAAGCAACAGCGCAAGCATAACAAGCGGAAGCCTTGCTAGCTGGGATAGCGGAAGCTTAAGCGCAAGCGGAAGCCAAACTGCTGTTGGCTCATCAAACAACGTTCCTTCAATAACGATAACTGGTAACTCAAGTCATGGTAATGGTGCTTCAAACGCGGGCAACTATACGATTACAACAGTTAACGGAACGTTAACCGTTAATGGAACAAGCGCAACAGTTAACATTAAAGTTGACGGAGGCGCATGGAGCGCAAGCTCAATTAAAGTTGACTTAAGCACAAGTTCTTCAAGCAATAACGCAACTTACACAGCAACGGTTTCAAGCGGAAGCGCTGCAACGTTTAGCAATAAGCCAGCAGGAACATATTATGTTTATGTTGGTCAGAGCTCAAATGCTAAAACAACAATGGTTTATCTTGGAACTGTTTCTATGAGTAGTAGTGGTGGTTCAATAAACGCTAACTACTATAGCTTAACGCTTACGGCAAAAACTGGTATTTCTTCAGTAAGCGGTGGCGGTTATTACCTAAGCGGACAAACTGCAACGATTAACGTAACAGGCTTTAATAATGGTTATGCATGGAACAGCGGAAGTAAGTGGACAACTGATGCTGCTGGTTCTAACTCAGCATTTACAGCTCAAAGCAATAACGTTACAATGAACGCTGCTAAATCTTATTACGCTTGGGCAGTTGCAACAGGTTACACAATAACTTATAGCTATAGCAGTCCTTACTCTATTTCAGGCGGAACAACAAGTTATAATGTTGGAACAAGCGTAACTCTTGCAACACTTAGCAGAACAGGTTACACTGACTTTAAGTGGAAAGTAACAACAGCTGGCGGTAACTGGTCGCTTAATACTGAATATAACAGCGCTGCAGTTATTGGAACGGGAATGTATGGCAACGTAACCTTAACGGCTTACTCAAACGCACAAAGTTATACTGTAACATTAAACAAAGATCACAGTGACGATAGAAGTCAAAGGCCATGGACTGCTGGAACAGCAAGTGTTACTGCAACTTATGATAGTAACATGCCAAGCGCAACTGCTCCAACAAGAACTGGCTATGCATTTGGCGGCTACTATGATGACCATAATGGCGCAGGAACGCAATATTATACTTCTTCTATGGCAAGTGCAAGAACTTGGAATAAAACAAGCGCAACAACCCTTTACGCTAAATGGATTCCTAACAAGATAACAGTTTACATCTATAAAGATGGTTCGCCTTGGAATAATAGTGGAAGAACTGTCCAAATCGTTTGTGACACTAATAGTTTTGAATACTTTACCATTACTAATCCTACTAGTTATGAAGTTGTGTTTGAAACGGGAGGTTTTGCTGATGATTCAGATCCTATTTGGGTTAAAAATGGAGATAATTCAGTTCACATATCAAAATCTGGGAGTATTTTAACTACCGTTACTCTAGGAACTCTTACAATATATAATGATGCTTTGACAATAAGGGCAGACTATTACACGGTTACTGCTAACAGGGGCGACACAACTAGAATTAGTGCAGTTAGTGGTAGTAATGTAGTCTTAAGCGGACAAACGGCTTCGCTTAGCGCATCAATCTCTAACTCAACTATGTATAAATTCCAGAAGTGGACAACTTCTAACAGCTCAAGTGCAACAGCAGTTTCAACAAGCGCTTCATATAGCCCAACGATAACTGCTGCAACAAACTATTATGCTTGGGGTGAAACAAAACCTCAATACACCGTAGACTTTAATGGTAATGGTGGTTCAGTTGTTGGAACTGATGAATTTACTGTTTATCAAGGTCAATCAGTTACTGCTCCTTCAGCAGCTAAAACTGTTTTAGGTAACACGACAACTGCAACCGGTTGGGGAACAACAAGTAACGCAACAACAAGTGTTGTTAGCCCAGGCGGAAGTTACACTCCAACTGCTTCAATAACGCTTTACGCAATTTACAACCCAGGAATAACGATAACTCTTAACAGAAACACTGGTGGAACAAACCCAGCAACAGTTAGTATAGCTGCTAACGTTAACTGGAGCGGAAGTGGAACAAGCCAAACTATTACTAAAACGGTATTTAGTGGCGGAACTTATGGAACACTTCCAACTGGAAGCAACATAACCCCAACTAACACAACAAGTTATGTTTGGACATTCACTGGTTGGTATACTGCTGCGAGCGGTGGAACACAAGTTACATCATCAACTTCGGCTCCATCAAGCGCAACAACAATTTACGCTCGCTGGACCAGGTCTCAAACATATGCAATTAAATTTTATTACCCAACAAGCAATGTAACAAAAACTGTGACTTCAACTTATGCAACGGCTACTGGATCAGGTTACACAACCTTCTATGTTGCTAGAAGTTCTTCAGTTGCTCCTTCCGCCATGATTTCTTCCTTAACTTATTCAACTTATGGAAATAAGGGAAGCATATCTTATTGGACGATTAGCGGAAGTAATGGAGGAACGGGTTATGCTCATTCAACTGCAAGAACTTGGTCGGCAGC
This sequence comes from bacterium, assembly GCA_024692805.1. GTDB lineage: Bacteria > Bacillota > Clostridia > Christensenellales > UBA1242 > UMGS2070. Next base: position 3,615 of record JAILMD010000002.1, read on the forward strand.
AACTAATTTATATGCAGTATTCCAAAAAGAAGTTTTAACAATTACTGATAATAGTTCTACGCGTAAGTCATATACTGTTTATGGTTCTAACTCTGGAACTGGAACAGGATATACCTATGGAACATTTAGTGGACAAACCAATACAGTTTATACGTCAGTAACATTGGCAAACTACTCAAAGATTACTATTCACACAACATATGATTCAATAACTGCTCAAACCAACTTAACAAAGAGTGGAACAAAACTATATATGAATATGGCAGCTTATCAGAGCGTTTCATTCACTGGTGCTAGCTCGTCGGTTGTTCATTGCGAAATTTGGATAACGTTATCAGGAGATTATACTGGCGCACATCTTAACATTATTGCAACATGGAATGATGGTGCGGATTATGAACTTTGTTATGATCGTGATTATGATGAAAATGGCTATAACTATGCTCAATTTGAAGGAGATGCATTGCCACAATATTGGATTATAACAACAGGAACTGGCATAGGATATGTTGATAGCATAACGGGCGGCACAGCACAAGTTTATGTTGGCGAAGAAGTTGACGTTAGTCCATCAAGCAATACGGTTTACATAACACTTTACTGTACTGGATCGCTATAATTTAAATCAAGATTTAGTTAAACCTTCACAAAACTAAATATTGAAAAACAATAACAAAAAAGGCACATGAATCGTGCCTTTTTTGTTGTTTAATAATAAAAAACATCTTCCTTGCAAAAACTAATGGAAGATGATAACAAACGAGGTTGAAAAGCAGTTTTCAAAACTTAATGACATTAATATTAGGGAAATTGATGCCGGCGGGGTTAGGGTTAGGCTTTATTTTATTGAATGTTTAATTGATAAAAACCTTATTGCCGGCGGAGTTATTAAGCCAATTATTGAAAGCGCAGATAAGTTAAAGGCGCATGGCGATAAACTTGATTTTCTTATTTCAACGGTTATAAGCGCGCCCAAAACTGAAAGAATTGGGGCAAGCGAGGCGCTATCTAAAATTTTAGCAGGAAATTGCGTTATTGCGGTTGAAGATGAAAGCGAACTTATTTCGGTTTGTTTACAGGGCTATCAAACGAGGGGAATAACCGAGCCACCAACCAACTCTGTTTTAAAGGGACCAAGGGAAGGGTTTGTTGAAGACCTTAACGTTAACATTAGTTTAATAAGAAGGCGTCTTCAAACGCCTGACCTTCATATTTTCACAACGCTTATTGGGCGAAAAAGCCAAACGAAAGTTGCGCTTGTTTATCTTGCTAGTTGCGTTAGCCCACAAGTTTTAAGAGAACTTAAGAAAAGGCTTAACAAAATTGATATTGACGGCGTTACGGCGTCTTACTATATTGAAAGCCTAATTAGGAATAATTCTGGCAAACTTTTCAGGCAGGTTGGAAGCACAGAGAAGCCAGATATTGCCATGGCGAAGATCTTAGAGGGGCGAATTGCAATTATTGTTGACGGAACCCCCATTGTTTTAAGTGTTCCTTATGTTTTTCTTGAAGATTTGCAGAGCAGTGACGATTATTATATGCACCCCGCACGAGCGAGCATGGTTAGAATTATGCGCTTTCTTGGGCTTATTTTGGGCGTTTTACTTCCGGGGCTTTATGTTGCGCTTGAAAGTTTTCATTATCGCATTTTGCCCATTGATTTTCTTTTGAGCCTTCTTTCAAGCATTTACGCCATTAGTTTTCCGCCACTTATTGAAATTTTATTTGTTTTGTTTCTTTTTGAAATATTAAACGAGGCCAGCATAAGAATGCCGAAATATCTTGGCATGGCGCTTTCAATTATTGGGGCGCTTGTTTTAGGCGACGAGGCGGTTAAGGCAGGGGTTATAACGCCACCAAGCATTATTGTTGTTGCCATTAGCGGAATTTGCCTTTATATTGTTCCTGATCAAACACCAATAATGAGCTTGATGAGAATATTGTTTACCTTGCTTGGTGGTTTTGCCGGCTTTTTTGGGGTTGTAATGGGCTTAATTTTCTTTGTTGGATATTTATCTAGCATAAACAACTTTGGGGCGCCCTTGATGGCTCCTTTCGCGCCAAAAGTTAATTCTGACCTTAAAGATGGGTTAATAAAATCGTCAACCAAACAAATGATAACGCGCCCAATGAGTTTTCCAAACCGAAACAGGGTTAGGCAAGCGCCGCGCTCAGCCGCCCAGGCAAAGGATATTTTAGGCAAGGGGAAAAGCAATGGTTAGCAAAAGGCAGGCGATTTTAATTGTTTTAATAGTTTTAATTGCAACCAAGTTTGAGAGGTTGCCGAGCCTTATTAGCCTAACGCTTATGCAAGACGGCATAATTTTACTTATTGTTTTAGGAATTTTAGATGTTTTATTTTTAGGGTTTGCGCTTAACTTTTTCAACGAGTTTAACGATAGGGGTGATTTATATAATCTAGCGAGCGAGAGTTGGGGCAAAGGCGGGGCAAAGGTTTTATATTTTATTCTCTTTTGTTATTTGATTGTTGTTGCTGTTTTGCCGTTTGAATCAGTCCACGATTTTTTCGCAAATAACTTGTTTAATGAGTTAAATTATGCGCTTTTTGGGCTAATTTTCTTAATAACTGTTGTTTTTTTTGCAAATAAAGGGCTAAAAACGCTTGGGCGAACGATTGAGATTTTTTCGCTTTTAATCTTTATTAGCCTAGCCTTTATTCTTGTTATAGGCTTAATGACGGGCGATTTAACCAATATTTTGCCACTTAACAATTCTTCGTTTAGCGTTTTTGTTAGTGAGTTTGCGCGTGACACTTTATGGTTTGGCTCGTTTTGGATTATGTTTTTGCTAACAGGAAAGGTTAAATTGCAGAAAAATGATAAAATTACTTTAAATTTAATTATTCCTTATGCAGTTTTTTGCGTTTTTGTTATTCCGGGCTTTTATTTAGGCTTTTATTCAATTTATAACAACCTTGCTGGATACCAAACTAACGCTATTAGCGCAATAACACAGTTTGCTTTTTTAAACCTTGATTTGGGAAGGGTTGACTGGTTTTTAGTTCTTTTTGAACAGGTTTCAACGATTATTTCAACTGCTATTTATATTTATTTAGCTGGCGTTTGTTTTTGCAGGGTTTTTAATATAAAAAAAGAGCAAATTGTTGAATTTATTATTGGGTTAGCATTGTTTTTATTAGATGTTTTTGTTTTCAAAGAGATAAACACTTCGGCGTTAAATTTTAGAGAGATAACACATTATTTTTGCATTTTTGTTAATTATTTGCTTCCTTTTGCGATTATTTTAACATTTAAACGTAAAAAGCAGGATAAAAGGAGCAAGGCGTATGTTTAGGTTTTTCTCACGCCACGCCTGGATTTTTGCAGTAATTTTTTTGCTTATTCTTTTTCCCGTTTCTTTAACGAGCCAAGCGCGTCTTAATAACCGCGCGCTTATAACGGGGCTTGCTATTGATAAAAATGAAAGCGGGTATGTTGTTACGGCCCAAATTGCAAGGCCACTTTCTTCAAGAGAGGCGAGCGGAGAATCGGCGGTTTTAGATTTTGTTAGCGAAAGCGGAAGTTCTGTTACTGAATGTGTTAAGAAAATAACTTTTGAAATTGGCGAAATTGCTGGCCTTAGCCACACTAATTTTATTATTTTAAGCAAGGCAGTTTTAGAAGATAATGCTATTAAGGCGCTTGATTATTTTTTAAGAGATTTACAGATTCCAACGAGCGTTATGATTGTTTACTCAAAAGGCAACGCTAAAGACGTTATGGCCAAAACGAGCGACCTTGACCTTAGCGTTTCATTAGGGCTTCAAAAGGTTTTTATGTTTAAAGAAGAAGCCCTCAGCACGCTTATGGTTCCGCTTCAAAATTTTATTGATGACGCCTTTAACCCAAGCGCTTTTTCGATTTTACCGGAACTTGATATAACCACTGAGGAAACTAGTTCTTCAGGCCAAAGTGATGATAAAAGCAAATCTGTTGGAAAGGGAAGAATTAAATATTTCACGCCCTTTGCAATTTTTAAAAATGGTAAGTTTTTAGGCGAGATTAATAACGAAAATGAGATAAGAGCATTCCTTTTAGCAAAGGCAAAAAATTCGCACCAATTTAACCTTGTTATTGATGGGGTTAATGATGATGTTTATAATAACGCTAGCGTTGGAGTTAGGGTTAGCGATAAAAATGTTAAAATGGCCGTAAGTTTGGGCGAAAAGCCAACTCTTAACCTGAATATTATGCTTGACAAAGTAAAGCTTTTAGAGGTTAATAATAACGCCATATTAAGTGGCGCTTATATTGCCCAAAAACCATACCTAACTAAAACACTTGAAAGGGCAATAGCCTGCCAATTAGAAAATGATTTGAAAATTGTTTTTAATAAAACAAAAGTCATTGGCGCTGACGTTTTTGGCTTTGCTGATTTTGCTTATAAATTTAACCATAAAGAATGGGGCGAGTTTATAAACTCAATTCCTAATGCTGATGATTATTTAAACTATGTTGATTTTAATGTTAAAGTTGAAGTTTCTAGTTTTATTTAGGCAACAAAAAACCAACCCAATCGGGTTGGTTAATTTTTTTATTATAACTTTATTTTTTCAAATAAGAAGTAAAGCGCGTTCATAACTGTTGGAGCAAGCAAGATTAAAACAATTGTAAATAACATATCGCTTAACTTTAAGGCGGTTAAAGTAAAGAAAGCAGGGAAGCAAAGTAGTGCAATTAAGCAACAAGCAAGCATCGTAACAAAGAGCGTTCCGGTAAAGGCAGTGTAAGGTTTGCAGAGCCTTAATAGTTGAATTAAACCAGTAAAGGTTACTGTTATCATCATCATTGTTGTTAAAACAGCAGTGCAATCAAGAGTTCCTTTTGTTAACCAAACAAATAGGTAAACAGCGCAACCGTTTAAAATAAGGGTTATAGCGGCAGGTAAGGCGTTTTTAAACAGGTTGTAAATAAACTTACCCTCAATCGGCTTGTCGTTCGGCAAGAACGCTAATAGGAAGCTCGGAATTCCTATAACAAAGGTTTCGAGCAAGAAATTATTAACGGTTTTTAAAGGATAAACCTTGTTAATAATTAGCATAAACACGCTAAACACTATAGAGAATATTGTTTTCATAAAGAACAAGCTTGAGCTCTTTTGAACGTTGTTTATAACCCTTCGACCTTCTCTAACAGTTTCAGGCATACTTCCAAAGTCACTGTTGAGTAAAACCATATGGCTAACGCTTCTAACGGCTTCGCTTCCGCTTGCCATTGCTATTGCGCAATCGGCTTCTTTAAGCGCCAAGATATCGTTAACTCCATCACCGGTCATTGCAACAGTGTTACCGTTAGCTTTAATAGCTCTAACCAAAATTGCTTTTTGATCAGGAGTAACACGGCCAAAAACGGTATACTTATTTGCGGCAGCAATAACTTGTTTTTCGTTCATTCCTTCAAGGTTGATGAATTGCTCAGTGTTAGCAACGCCAACTCTTTTAGCGATTTCAGCAACGGTTAGTGGGTTATCACCAGAAATTATTTTAACTTTAACGCCATTGTTTTTAAACCATTCAATTGTTGCAATGGCTTCATCTCTTATTCTATCTTCTAAGATGAGTAGGGCAACAGCAGTTTTATTTGCTGGAACATTATCTTTTTGAATTTTAGAATCACTATGAGCAAGAAGTAAAACTCTGTAACCATCTTTTGAATATTGTTCAATCATATTAAGAGTTTTCTTATCGTTCATTTCAGGCATAACAAATTCAGGAGCACCAAGAATATAAGTTCCGTGGCCATCAAATGTTACAGCGCTTAATTTTCTTTGGCTTGAGAAAGGAAGCGTTGCAACAGGCTTTAATTCTTTGTTATATCCAAAATAGTTAATTAGCGCTTGACTAGTTTGGTTGTTATCAGGAAGGGCAGAAAGAATGCTTCCAACCGCTCTTTTTAATGTTATATCAGTATTAGAAAGTTGAATGCAGTTATAAACCTTCATTGTTCCATCAGTTATTGTTCCTGTTTTATCAAGGCATAAAACGTTAACTCTTGCTAACATTTCAACGCAGTAAAGGTCTTGAACAAGGGCCTTTCTTCTAGCAAGCCTAATAACAGAAACGGTTAGGGCAACAGAGCAAAGCAAGAACATTCCTGAAGGAACCATTCCTATAATAGACCCGGCCGTGCTTGTTATTGTTTCAATAATTCTAGGAGTTCCAACGTGGGAACTTGCAACATAGTTGTTGATATACATCAAAATTGTTAATGGAACTAAGATAATACCAATAACTTTAATGATGAGTTTAAGAGAGTTAAATAGTTCGCTTTTTGGCCTTCTATATTTTTTAGCCTTGCTTGAAAGTTGTTGAATATATGTGTTAGCGCCAACTTTATCAACTCTTGCGTGACAAGAGCCGCTAACAACAAAACTACCGCCAAGGATAGTGTCACCAGGTTTCTTTTTAATTGGTAAACTTTCACCGGTAAGGAGGCTTTCATTAACTTCAATTGAGCCTTCTAAAACAATACAATCTGCAACGATTTGTTTGCCGGTTGAAAGAATAATAATATCATCTAAAACAACTTCATTAACGTCAATTGTTTGCTCGATTCCATCACGAACAACTTTAACAATTGGGGCGGTAAGAAGGCTTAACTTTTCAATTGTTCGCTTTGCTCTAATTTCTTGAATAATACCGATAGCAATGTTGGCAATGATAACGAACATGAAGATACAGTTGCTCCATGCGCCAACAATTGCAAGGCTTGCAAAGATTGCAAAGCAGAGTAGGTTAAAGAAAGTAAAGATATTTTCAACAAAGATGCTCTTATAGGTTTTAACGTTTGTGTTAGGAGTAAAGTTAGTTAAACCTTTAGCTTTTCTATCTTCAACTTGCTCGTTAGTTAAACCTGTTGAATATTCGGCTTTAAACCTTCTAATTCTAGTTTGTTTAACTTCGCCTTTTTCAGCGTTTTTCTTGCGTGAGAAAACAACCTTTTTTTCTGGCTTAGCAACTTTTTCAATTTTAACGTTTTTATTCGTTTTTTCTTGAACAGCAGCCACGTTTTCAGGCTGGTTATTAACTTCTTTTTTATCTGTTTTTATTTTGCGTGCCATATTGTCTCCTAAGTTGTTCACTTAATAATAATATACCTTAAAGTTAAATTTATGTCAATTTAAGATTTTAAGATTTAAGAAAAATTTAAAAAACTCTTGCAAAAATTTATAAAATCGTTTATAATCAAACTAACAGTTCCTTGCTAAGAATTTTTCTTAGCCGAATGAGTCCAGAAGGAGGTAAGATAATGAACAAATACGAATTGCTTTATATTATTGATGCAAGCGTTAGTGACGAAGCTAGAAATGCTTTGATTGAAAAGTTCGTTAAATTCGTTAAGGATAATGGTGGCGTTGTTGAAAAAGAGCCAGAAAAATTTGGCGTTAAAAAATACGCTTATCCAATTAACGATAAAAACGAAGGCTATTATTGTTTAATGAGCTTTGAATCAACCCCTGAAGTTCCTAACAAATTAACTGCATTAATGAAAATTACAGACGGCATTGTTAGAACAATGATCGAAAAGAAGTAAGGAGAAAAATTATGAATAAGGTTGTAATTATTGGTAACTTAACCAAAGATCCAGAACTAACAACAACAAACAATGGAATTAATTTCTGCAGATTTACTGTTGCAGTAGGCAGAAACTTTACAAGCTCTGATGGCGAGAGAGAAACTGACTTTTTACCAGTTATCGCTTGGCGTAATCAAGCTGACAATTGCTATAAATATATTAAAAAAGGTAGCAAAGTTGCAGTTGTTGGATCAGTTCAAACACGTAATTATGAAGGTAATGATGGTCAAAGAAGGTATATGACTGAAATCGTTGCTGAAACTGTTGAATTTTTAACAACTAAAAATTCTGCAACTGGCGATGAAGACGGCGATAAAGAACTTCCAAAAGAAGAAGTTGTTAACAAATTTGAGCCTATTGATGACGATAACCTTCCATTTTAATTAAAGGAGAATCGTAATGAAAAAGCAATTTAATAAAGAATCTAACTATGATGATAAGAACCCTAAAAAGGTTCGCAAAACTCCAAAGAAAGTTTGCCCATTCTGCACTGATAAAGTTGAATCTATTGACTATAAAGATGCAACAAAATTAAGAAAGTTTATGACTGAAAAGGGCAAAATTATCCCAAGAAGAACAACTGGGGTTTGCGCAAAACATCAAAGAGAATTAACTAATGCTATTAAAAGAGCAAGAGTTATGGCTTTATTGCCTTATAAAAATGACTAATTAAATTAGTAAAAACGAAACCGCTTAAATTTTAAGCGGTTTTTTGTTGGGTAAATAAACAATAATTGTTTTATTTGCAAAATTTTAGTGTTTTTGACTATAAAATATTAAATTTTAACAATTAAAACTGCAAAAATAATAAAAACTACGCAAAATTTGTGGTAAATTTTTACTAAAAAATAGATGGTTTTAATTGCTATTCAACCTTGACAGTTTTTTAGTTATAATTATAATTATATTAATGGAGAAATCTATGGCAAAAGCAAGAACAAATGAAGTAGTAAAAGTTATGCCAAACAACCTTGAAGTTGAGCAGGCAGTTTTAGGGTGTATTCTAATTGACCCTGAGGTTAGTGTTAACATTATTAGCAAAGTTCACGATTATGATTTTTATAGCGAAACCCATAAGGCAATTTACAAGGCTATTGTTAAACTTTATGATGCTAACATAACCGTTGATATTTTAACGTTGACTGACGAACTCGAAAAAGAAGGGGTTTTAGCGAGTGTTGGAGGGGTTAGTTATCTAACTTCGCTAACTAATGCTGTTCCTAGTGCTGCTAACCACGAAAACTATGTTTCAATTTTAAGAAAGAATAGCACTCTTAGGCAGTTAATAGAAGCTTGCGGTCAAGTTATTGAGAAAGCATATAATAGCGAAGATGGTGATGAATGTCTTGCTCTTGCTGAAAAAAATATTTATGATATTGGCGAAAGAGGGCAAACTAGCGGATTTGTTGTTATTAAAGACAGCCTTGAATCTGTTATTGGAAAACTTGAAGAAATTCATAAAGATAGCAACTCACTTCGCGGATTAACAACAGGTTTTTATAAACTTGATGAAATAACAAACGGGCTTCAAAAGAGCGATTTGATTATTATAGCCGCGCGTCCAGGTTTTGGTAAAACTAGTCTTGCGATGAATATTGTAACAAATGCTGCGCTTGAAGCGGGAGCTAAGTGCGCATGCTTCTCGCTTGAAATGAGCGCCGACCAATTAAGTCAAAGAATGTTATTTAGCCTTGCTAACGTTGATATGGGGAAGGGCCTTAAAGGCGACCTTGACCAAGTTGATTGGGGAAAACTTTGGAAAGCCAACAAAAAGTTAACCCAAACTCAAATTTATATCGATGATGGTTCACTTAACACTCCTGCTAAAATTCTTTCAAAATGTAGGAAATTAAAACGTGAACACGGGCTTGACCTTGTTATGATTGACTATTTGCAACTTATGACTGATGATATTAAGTCAGACAATCGTCAAACTGAAGTTAGCGCAATAAGCAGAAAGATGAAAGTTTTAGCAAAAGAATTAAACGTTCCTGTTATTCTTTTGAGCCAACTTTCACGTGGTGTTGAGCAAAGAACAAACCATAGGCCAGTTTTAAGTGATCTTAGGGAATCGGGCGCTATTGAGCAAGACGCTGATATGGTTATCTTTATTCACAAGAAAGATATGTATAACGAAGATGGTGCGCCAATAAGCGAAGATAACGCTCCTAAAGATTATGAGGCAGAATTAATTATCGCTAAACATAGAAACGGCTCGCTTGGAAGCGTATTCCTTGGCTGGAAGGGCTCAAGAGTTAGCTTTGTTAACCTTACAAATGACGCTAACACAAAGAGCATTATTGACGCTTACACGGAAGGCCATATGCCAAAAGCGGAAGATATTGGTGGAGCAATAAATGAAATTGTTCCACCACCAGAAGATTTATTTTAAACGGAGATAAAATGAAAAGCAAAGAACTAAGAAATAAGTGGCTAAAGTTTTATGAGGATAGGGGACACATCAACATTGGTGCCGTTTCTTTGATTGGCGACGGAACAACCGGCGTTATGTTTAATGTTGCGGGAATGCAACCACTTATGCCTTATCTTTTAGGGAAAGCGCACCCAAGCGGAAAAAAGAGATTAACAAATATTCAAGGGTGTGTTAGAACGGTTGATATTGAAGAAGTTGGGGATCAAAGTCACTTTACATTTTTTGAAATGATGGGAAACTGGAGCCTTGGAGATTATTTTAAGAAAGAAAAAACCCAATGGACTTTTGATTTTTTAACTAAAGAATTAGGGCTTGATGCTAATAAAATTTGTGCATCAGTTTTTGCTGGCGATAAAACGGCGCCAAGAGATGAAGAAACTGCTGAACTTTTGGTTAAAATTGGGATAAAGAAAGAAAATATTTATTTCTTACCTAAAAAAGACAATTGGTGGGAACTTGATGGAACGGTTAACACACCTTGTGGGCCAGATAATGAATGGTTTTATCCGCTTTATGACGAGCCTTGTTCAGATAAATGCGACATAACTTGCGATTGCCCTAGATGGGTTGAAATTGGAAACGACGTTTATATGCAATATAAAAAGGTTGAAAACGGATATGTTCCGCTTGAAAACAAAAACGTTGATACCGGTTTTGGCTTTGAAAGAACGCTTATGTTTATTAACGGCTTAACTGATGGATATAAAACAGATATTTTTGTTCCTGTTATCAGTCATATTGAAAAGACGTTAAAAGCAAAATATGGTGAAAATGAAGACCAAACTAGAAGTATGAGAATTATTGCTGATCACGTTAGAACAAGCGTTATGCTTATTGGCGATATTAACGGAATTGTTCCTTCTAACGTTGGGGCAGGGTATATTTTAAGAAGACTTATCAGAAGGGCTGTTCGCCACGCTAAAAAGATTGGCTTAGAACTTGATGAATTGTTAAACGTTGCAAAAATTTATATTGAAGAAATTTATAACGAAGCATACCCACTTTTAGTTGAAAAAGAGAACTGTATTCTTGAAACAATTAAAACAGAAATGGATAAGTTTAACAGGGCTTTGGGCGAAGGGCTTAAAGAGTTTGATAAAGTTCTTGAAAAAATAAACAAACATATTGAATTTGCAAAACTTAATGGCGAAGTTGTTGAGAAAATAATAAACGGAAAAACTGCATTTAGGCTTTATGACACCTATGGTTTTCCTCTAGAACTTACTATTGAAATGGCCAAAGAACGCGGATTTAGCGTTGACAGCGAAGGCTTTAATCTTGCGTTTAGTGAGCATCAAGAAAAAAGTAAAGGCGCTGCTAAAGGTGAGTTTAAGAGTGGGCTTAGCGACACAGGCGAAATAACAACAAAATATCACACGGCAACCCACCTTTTAAATGCTGCGTTAAAAATTGTTGTTGATAAAAATTGCCATCAAAAAGGCTCAAACATAACGCCTGAAAGATTAAGGTTTGATTTTAATTGTGACCATAAACTTGAGGAAAGTGAAATAAAAAAACTTGAAGAAATTATTAACGGCTGGATCAAAGATGATTTAGTTGTAACAAAAGAAACAATGCCAAAACAAAAAGCTGTTAGTATTGGTGCTGAACACGAATTTTTAGATAAATATCCTGATGAAGTTAGCGTTTATTTTGTTGGTGATGTTTCTAAAGAAATTTGCACTGGTCCTCACGTAACAAAAACTAGTGAACTTGGGCATTTTAAAATTGCTAAAGAAGAAAGTTGCGGAGCAGGCATTAGAAGGATAAAAGCAATCTTAGAGTAAGGGGGAAAACAGATGAAAAGATTTTGGGTTACAGTCTTAATTTTATTTGCTTGCACATTACTATTTTTTGTTGGAAGTGGTGTTATTTTAGCGCTTGCGCCAGGAACAGATATTTTTGGCGTTAGTTATGTTTCTGCGTGGGTTGGTAAAAACACTGTTGAAGATAGTTGGAATGATTTAATCAATGGAGATATAACCATTGAAACGAGAACAATTCCTGTTGTTATTAACTTTGAGCCATACACTAAAACTAGCGTTGTTTTCAAACAAAACTATTCAGGGTATACAACTGATACCGAAAGGGTTCCTAATGCAATAATTGAAAGAAACGCTAGTGGTGTTACCGTTAAAACAAGCGAAGTTAATAAGTTTGCAATTGGAAGGAATACTGCAGATTCAAACTTAACAATAACACTTCCTTTAGTTTGGGCAAATGGAACTCACAGCATTTATATTAAGAGTGATTCTAGTGTTGTAACAATTAATGCTAGGGAAGAAAGCATTGTTAAATTAAACACACTTTCAGTTGATGTTAATAGTTCGGTTAATTTTAAATGTAAATTAAACGCAACTAATCTTATTTTAAATTCAAGAAACAAAACAACCCTAACCGAAGATTTAAGAGCTGAAAACATTGATTACACAACGAATGCTGGTGATCTTATTATTGATTATGATTGCGACGGAACGGTTAAGTTTAACAGTAATTCAGGAAGCCTTAAGTTTAAGAGCATAAGAAACCTTGTTGCATCAACAAAGGGCGGTTCAATTTTACCAAATGGCGAAACTAATACCGTTATTTCTAAAGCTGAAGTTGAAACGAAACGTGGCAAAATTAACATTGACTATTTGCCTAGCACGCTTTACACGAGCGAGATAAAAACAAACACAGGCACTATTAACATTAAACTTGCTAGAAACGTTAAAATAACTGCACCAAAAGCAAGGGTTAACGTTGAAAGCATTTATAATGGTGAAATAGCTGGCGGATCAAAGCAAGTTACAGTAGGTAATGTTTCAGGCGAATTAACAGTTTCTTCAACCTTAGGAAAGATTGTTGTTGGCGGGCTTGATGATACTAAAAAAGTTAAGTCAGTTAACGCAACTTCAACAAGGGGAAGAATTGAAGTTTATAACACAAGCGGAAAAGTTGAAATTACAACTAACAGCGGAGATGTTTATTTAGTTAATAACTCTTCAAATAATATAACAATTGAAGGCGCTAAAAACGTTATAGCAGTTGGTCTGGCGGGCGCTGTTAACGTTAAGGCAACAAGAACGATTAGTTTAAGTTTTGATAAATTTACTAATGATGTTAACGTTGTTTGCGAAAAAAACTGCAAACGAATCAATATTGCTGTTCCTAAAAAACTTAGCGAATTAAAACTTAATTTATCTTCAACCGGCAAGAAAGGAATTGTTAATATTTACGAAGGTAAAGAATTAACTAAATCTGAACAAACCATTGAACAAGAAGGAACAATTGGGTTAACTGTTAGCGCAACAAAATGCCCGGTTAACATTTATTTAGATAAATAATTAAACAGGGCGATATGCCCTGTTTTTTACTCAAAAAAAATTGTAAAAATAATAGATTATGTTATAATGAAAATATGAAGTTAGATTTTATAATTTCAAAAACAACGCTTGATAGCGTAAGTGGGGCGGTTAGCAAAATAAGCGAGCTAAGCCAAGATAAAACTAAAAACATTTTAGTTTTAGTTCCTGAAACAAACAGCGCGCTTATTGAAAGAATGCTGCTTGAAAAGAACCCTGCTTTGTTTAATGTTAGCGTTTATAGCTTTGCAAGATTGTTAACAAAAATTAACAATAGGGTTAGTCAAAATTATTTAAGTAAAGAGTCAGCAATTTATTGCATTAAAAAGATCATCTTAGATAATTATGACAAACTTGTTTGCTTCAAAAAATCCGCTAAAAGTGTTGGTTTTAGCGAAGTTATTTATGATACAATAACTCAGTTTAAATCAAGCCTTGTTCCCCCAGAACTTGTTTATGAGATGATAGATAAGTCGCCTGAATCAATACGCCCAAAACTAAAAGACTTACATTTAATCTATTCAAAATATCAAGAGTTTTTAGCGAATAACCTTCTTGATAATTCTGACAAACTTAATCTTTTAACTAATGTTGTTAAAGATAGTGAACTCGTTAAAAATAGTTATGTTTTTGTTGTTGGTTTTTCTTCTTTAACGAGTCAGGCTGCGGGAATAATTGAAAACATTGCTAAGGTTGCAAAAAGCGTAACGGTTGCTTGCGCTTATGATAATTTTAATCCATTTGCTGAAAATGAAGTTTATAATAGATGTAAACTTATTGCAGATAAGCATAATGTTGTTTATAACCCTAAAATTTTTGAAGTCAAAAGAAAGAAAGAACTAAACCATCTTTTTGAAAACTTATATAATTTTAAAGCGCAAAAAATCAACAATAATAAAGTTGTTAATGTTTATAATCTTGTTAACCCAAGAAGCGAAGTTGAGTTTATTGCTGAAGATATCTTTTCTAAAATAAAAGAGGGGAATAGCCCTCAAAATTTTGCAATTTACTGCCCAGATGTTAACAATTATGCAAGATTTTTTAAAGAAAGTTTTACTGACTTTGGTTTGCCATATTTTGTTAACCAAACAAAACCATTAAGTGAGCATCCATTAGTTAAGTTTTGTCTTGATGCGCTCAATTGCCTAAGAAAAAACTTTGAGGCAGGAAGCGTTATTAATTTTGTTAAAAATTATTACTTTAGCCCTAATGTTAATGAGAACTTTTTAAACTATGTTAAAAAGTTTGGAATTAACTATAATGAGTTTTTAAAACCTTTTGTTTTAGGAAATAAAAATCCAACAGAAAGGGAAGAAGCAGAAAGCGTTAGAAAAGAGTTCTGTCAGACGTTGGTTGAGTTTAAAGAAAATGCGATAAACGCCAAACTAACGGGGGATTTCGTTGGTTTGTTAAAAGCATTTTTAGATAAAATTAACTATAAAGAAAAAACCGAACAATTATATCTTCTTGAGCGAGAACTTGACCTTTTATCAAGCAAGGTGACCGAGCAAGTTTTAACAAAGTTTGGTGAAGTTCTAAATTCAATTGATTTATTTTTAGGGCAAACTAATTCTAACCTTGATGATTTTTATAGCGTTTTTGAAAGTGCGGTTAGCGCTAACCACATTTCTGTTTTGCCACTTAATCTTGGGAGTGTTTTTATTAGCCAAGATTCAACTAATATTAGCCCTAAAACTAAACATCTTTATATTTGTGGAGTAACAGAAGGGGCTGTTCCTTTTAGGCAAGATGACTGCGGACTTATTCTTGATAGCGAACTAAAAGGGATGAGCGATATAATTCAAAAGAAAATTGAGCCTAGCATCAAAACGGTTAACAGGCGCGAAAAACAAAAGACTATTGAACTTTTGCTTTCTGCAACTGACAGCGTTACCTTAACTTACCCAAGTTTTGATTTTGAGGGGAGTGAGATTAAGCCTTCAAATATCATTGATAACATCTCAAGCCTTTTCTATTGCGTTAGTTTTGAAACTTCAAAACTTTATTATTTTCCTGAAAGAAGAAGCATTAAAGAACTTGTTAAAACGAGTTTTAAAATTGCTAATGGACATAGCAATCAACCAAAACAAAGGATAAACGTTCTTTATCAAGCGCTTGAAAAAAGACTAACGAAACCGGTTAAAAAATACCTTGATCACATAAATTCTCAAGGCAGTTTTGAAAGTTGTAAAAACGCAAAAAGGCTATATTTTAAGAAAAATAATGTTAGTATTAGTGAATTAGAACGATTTTTTGCGTGTCCTATGCAACATTTTGTTTCTTATGGACTCAGGCTTAAAGAAAAAGAAGATGCTTCAGTTAAGGCTGTTGACATTGGTAATATTTTGCATAAAGTTAGCGAGGAGTTTGTTAAATATTGTTTAAACATTAAAGAAGAAGAAATTAGCAAAGTTGCATTAAAGATTTTAAGCAAAACAATTAGCGAACTTGAAATTCCTAAAGAAACAAATGCGCTTATTCTTTCGGTTATTGAAAGCGAGGGGATAAGGCTTTGTAAAATGCTCTATAAGGAAAACAAAATTAGTAGTTTTAATTCAAGCAATGTTGAATTAAGCTTTGGCTATGACGAAAATGCAGTTAAGTTTAATAATGGCATTAAACTTATTGGCAAAATTGACAGAATTGATGAATGGAATAACTATTACAAGATTATTGACTATAAAACTGGTAATATTGCCGTTGATCCAAGTGACGTTTATTATGGAAGAAAGATTCAGTTAATTTGCTATCTTTTAGCGATGAAAAACTATAAAAACCTTAATCCTTGCGCTGTTCTTTATTTTCCAATTCATAACGACTTTGCGGCAAACCAAAACTCATCACTTGATTTATATAGAAATAGTGGCGTTTTGATGAACGATTTTAATGTTGTTAAGGCTATTGATAATACTATCGGTTTTGAAAACCCAAAGAGCCATATAATTAACGCAGAAATTTATAACAATAAAGAAACGCGTGCGTCTGGCGATTTGATATTAAAGCCAAATAGCGAGATGGTTGACGCTAAAGATTTTAACAATTTAACAGATTATGTTTATAACCTTTGCAACAAAGCCATTGATGAAATTTTAAGTGGGTTTATAACCCCTAAACCAAGCAAGAGCGGAGATAAAACGCCTTGTAATTATTGCAAACTTAAAAATGTTTGTGGGCTTAAAGAATATGAAGATAGTTTCGTTAGAAAGATGGATAAAAGCCTAACTTATAGCGAAATAGCAAATATTATTGGAGGAAAAAGTGAAGCTAACGCCTAACCAAGAAAAAATAGTTAGTTCAAGAAACGCTAATCTTTTAGTTAGCGCTGGGGCAGGAAGCGGTAAAACCAGCGTTATGATTGCTAGAGTTGTTGACTTGATTGTTAAAGAAAGAGTTCCAATCAATAATTTTTTGATTGTCACTTTTACTAAAGCAAGCGCTAGCGATATGAAAAATAAACTAATTACTGCGCTTTCAGAATATGCAACTGATAGTTTTATTCTTGAACAAATTGAGCAGGTCGGAACAAGTTTTGTAACGAACTTGCATAGTTTTTGTGCGCGACTTATTAAAACCTATTTTTATGAAGTTGGCCTTGATCCAAGTTTTGTTATTTATGATGAAAATGAAATGCAAAGCCTTGGCGCTAGGGCAATGGAGAAGGTTTTTAGCGACGCCGTTTTGAACAAAGACAAAGAAATGTTAGAACTTGCTGATATTTTAAACAAAAAGCGTAGCGAAAAAGGTCTTAGTGACTGTATTGAAATTTTAAAAACCTTCTGTGATTCTCAAATTGAATATGAAGATTATTTAACAAATTCAATAAATTCTTGCTATAATGACGATTTAAATGCTAATTTTTGCGCTAAAATAGTTGATAACGACCTTAAAGAAATGTTTTTAAGGGCGAAGCTTGAATATGAAAAACTATTAGTTGTTGCAAAAACTGCTAATGATGAAGGCCTTATTGATTACATTTTATCAAGGCTTGATTATGTTGGTTTAATAAATGATAAAAACAACGTTATGGCTAATGTTAAGGCTCTATTCTCACTTCCTAAAACTAAAAATCTGCCAACAAAATGTAAAGAAGAAGTTTTGTGGGTTAAAGAAGATTGCGGTTTGGTTAAAGCGCATCTTGATAAACGAATTGCTGAGTTTAAACAAATGTGGGGAAGCGATGATGAAAAAGAAATTGTTGCAAACTTAAGAGAAGATAAAGATCGTCTTAATGCTATTGCTAGGCTAACTAGAAATTATATCAGCGTTTTGCAAGCAGAGAAGCAAAAAAACAACGCTGTTGATTTTAATGACCTTGAAAGATTAACGCTAAAACTTTTAGCTGATGAGAAAGTTAGAAAAACTTTACAAGAAAAATATAAGTATGTTTTTGTTGATGAATATCAAGACATAAACCCCGTTCAAGAGAAGATAATTTCGTTATTATGTCAGGCGAATAACAGGTTTATGGTTGGCGATATTAAGCAATCAATTTATAGGTTTAGGCATTGCGACCCTGAAATCTTTTTAGATAAATATAAACGTTACCAAAGCGGCAAAGAGGGCGAGGTTATTTCGCTTTTAGAAAACTTTAGAAGTAATCCTAACATCTTAAAATTTGCTAATAATGTTTTTTCTAGGTGCTTTACCTTAAACTTTGGCGGAATTGACTATAACCCTAATGGGATGCTTATTGGCGGAATTAGTGGGTCAGATAAGATTAACGAGAAAAACGTTAATGTTTTTGTTATTGAACAAGACAAGCGAAAAGAAATTTTTGCAGACGACATTAAAGATGAAGTTTATAGTGTTTTAGATGACCAAAGTGAAGACGAAGAAGTTGAGGCGCTTGCTGAAAGAGAAGCAAGAGTTGTTGCAAAACAAATTCAAAAGGTTCTAAACACCAAACTAACTAAGCTTGACGGCTCTAAAACTGATAAGATTAGATATAACGATATTGCTGTTTTGCTTTCTTCAAGGGGAACCTATCTTGAAAAATTTGTTAGCACTTTAAAGAAAATGAACATACCTGTTTCAAGCGATTATACTGATGACGTTTTTGAAGACAAGTTTTCTATCATTTTAATCAATTTTTTAAAGCTTATTGATAATTTTAAAGATGATTATGCGATTTTTATAACTCTTTCAAGTCCAGTTTTTGATTTTACGCCAACAGAACTAGCTGAAATTAGGCTTGTTGACCCAGATGTTGATTTTTGTGATGCTGTTTTAAAAGCGCAAAATGATGAAAAACTAGATGAAAAATTACGCAAAAAAGTTAAAGACTTTGTTGATTTTATTAACAAATATAAAAATCTTAGCAAGTTTTTACCGGTTTGCGAAATTTCTCAAAGGTTTATTGAAGAAACCAATTTTGATATCTTACTTCTTGAAAATGCTGAAGCAGATTTACATAGGTCAAGGCTTGATAAACTCATAGGCTCAATGGGGCAAGATATGGTTAGCGCCTTCTTGTTTGACCTTGATTCAAAAAAGATCACATGCGACACTAAATCAGATGGTGAAAGTGTTAAGGTTATGACAATTCACGCTTCAAAGGGGCTAGAATTTCCTGTTGTCTTCTTAGTTAATGCTAGCAAAGAATTTTCTAATAAAACTTTCAGTGAAGATCTTGTTTTATCAAAAGACGTTGGGCTTGCCATAAGGCATTATGATAAAGACATTAGGTTTAAAAGCGAAAGTTTTGTTAGGGGAGCGGTTAAGTTAAGAGAATCGCTCAAAATTAAGGAAGAACAATTAAGGTTGCTTTATGTTGCTTTAACCAGAGCGGAATACTCTTTAAATATAATTGAAACGCTAAACCCTGGTGAATTAACGAAGCAAGTTAATCCGATTTTCGCCAAAAGTTTCGCGGATTGGCTTAACCCAACTGTAACAAAAATGTTGCAAAAAAATGTTGATTTTGATGGGGAGTGTCAAGTTATTTTATCAAGTGAGATAACCGAAGAATTTAACAAAACGCAGAAAGCTGAGGTTATTTTTGATAAAGTTACAAGCGGTGATGTTGATTTTTGCGAAAAAGAAGTATTTTTTAATCCTAAAGATGAAAAATTAATTCAAATTCCGCAAAAAAGTACAGTTACGAAGTTAAATAGTAACGAAGAAATTGTAAATCCTGTAATATTTGATGAAGAAAAAGGATTTAGCGCAAATGCTGGAACTCTTTATCATAAGGTTTTAGAAAATGTTGATTTTAATGGTAATCAAACTGCCAAAGATGTTTTAAATAAACTTGTTAAAAATAATATTATTTCAAGTGATGATGCGAAAGAGATTAACCAAAAAATAATTGATCGAATAATTCTAAGTCCAGAAATTAAATCCTTAATAGGCGGAGAGTTTTTAAAAGAAAAGGAATTTTTAATGGCGATTGATTCTAAAACGGGCAACATTAGCGGAAAAGGTGAGTTTATGGTTGTTCAAGGTGTTTGTGATCTAATTGTTATTAAAAATGGAAAAATAACGCTTATTGATTATAAACTTTCAAACAAAACGCCTGAAAATTTAATTAAATCATATAAAAAGCAAATGGAACTTTATAAAAATGCAATTATTGCTGGGTATGGCTTGCCAATAGAAAAAACTTATATTTGCAAACTAACAACGGGCGAGTTTATTAAAATTGATTAAATATTAAAATTTGTTTTAAAAATTTGATGGTTTATGATATTATAACTAAGAGGTAAATATGATATACGATTATTTAACCACAATATTTAGGCTCATTGCCGGAATAGTTAATAAATATGTTTTAGGAATTTTAGCGCTTTCATTTATCGTTGTTTTAGCAGTTTGGATTCTTTTAAGCTTGTTAAATTCAAAAGAATTAAAACTCTCAAGAAAACTTAAAAACATAACAGAATATATGGATAACCATGATATTGATGTTAGCGAAGATGAAGTTTTTGCTCAAAAGTTAAACGAGCTCCCACCACAAATTGTTAGGGGAGTTAAGAGTGCACAGTTTTATTGCAAAGGCGCGCCAGGAGAAAAACTTAGTCAATATGAATGCGTTGAAACATATTTGTTTGGCGGTCTTTTTAATCAAAGCAGATCGTTAATCAGGGTTGTGACCTTGCTTTATACTTTTATTTTGGCGTTTTTAAGCGTTGCTTTAACGTTTGCGTCAAACCAAGCGTTAACAGGGTTGCTTTTAGCACAAAGTTTGATTTTACCATTTGTTGCATTTGTTATTTATAAGATTGAATATTTTATTTATACGAGTATTAGACAATATTATTATAAATTAGCGGTTATCAGGTTTGGTGAGTTTGTTGATTCGCTTAATGATAACTATGAAAGCGGAAACATTGTTTTTGGTTCTGCTATGGAGGATGATTTAGATATGGCTGACGAAAAAAGAGGCAGGGGAAGGCCTAAAAAGAGCGAAGATGAAAAAGATTATGTGACAATTGAAAATGATGAAGATTTTGAAAGAAGCATAATAAGGGCAGAAAAACTTGTTGAAAGGCTTAATAAAGACCTTAGCGATAGCCAAATTAGGCGAACAAATCACGAATTAAGAGAGCTTATGGCAAGCCTTGCTGAATATGAAAAAAGGAGAAAACTATGAAAAAGAGAAAAGTTGAAATAACTAAAACAATGACAATTGAAAAGGTTATCAACCTTGATGAAAATGTTATACCAATTCTTTTAGGATTTGGACTTCATTGTCTTGGTTGTCCAATGAGCAGAGCAGAAAGCCTTGAAGAGGCTTGTATGGTTCACGGAATTGATGTTGACGAACTCGTTAACAAACTTAATGAATATTTTGCTGGCTAAATTAATTACGTCAAATTGCTAGGCAGTTTGGCGTTTTTATACTATTATTACAAACAGAGGTTTTGTGAACGGCAATTATTTAAGATAGTGTTTTAAAGGCTTGGGCTAAGATGAATTATATAAAAATAAGTGGCCAAAACGTTGAAATATTCTCATCTTGAAAGATGGTAAAATGAGAAGTCACGAAAGTTATACAATTCGTTGTTTGGTTATAATAATTGTGAAGAAATACAAATGTGATGGGGGCAGGTTATGAAAAGAGATAAATTGCGTGAGAAATATGAGAAAAAGTTTTTTAGCGAAGAAGGACGCTCTAAAAATAATCCAAATGATGTTGAAGAGTTTGAGCAGAAATTTGCTGAATATAAGGAGCAACATTTAAAAAAGAAAAATCCTCTTATGGTTCCTCTTATTGTTTCTTCTTTATTGTTAACTGCTTCAGGAATTGTTTGTGGAACGAGAATTGCTAATAAACTTAATTTTGAGGAGCCAGTTTATAGTCAAGAGTCGGCTCGTTCACCTGATTATTTTAATAAAAATCCAATTGGAATTACCTTTGATGGGGAAGATTTTAGCGAAAAACAACTTGAAATTATCGATAACGTTTTACGTAATATAGATGAAAAATGCCCTGGCCTTAGATTTGTTTATGACGATGATAACTGGAATATACGTTTTTACGTTACTGACGTAAATAAAGATCGTGATTTAAATTCTTTGGCTTTAGCCACTACAACGAATAATTTAATAAAGTCACTTTATAGTGGAATTGCTGTTGATGAAAATTTTGCAGAAACAGCTAATGAACAAGAATTTGAACGTGTTATAACACATGAGATATTGCATGCCCTTGGTTTGCAGCATACCAAAGACTTTACTAATATAATGTTTCCGATGGGAACACATGGTGTGATTAGCGATAAGGAATTTGAAATATTAAACATGCTTTATCCAACTGAACAAACTCAAATTGATAATGAGGCTTATACTTTTGAAGGATCAGCTTATGCAACATCTTTAGAAAAAAGCTTAGATAAGCAGAAAAAGTAATAAATTAAATTAAAGCAGCAGAAAGAAAACCTAAAACTGCTGTTTTTTTATTCAAAA